>NZ_JBVVQC010000043.1:0-44978 GCF_055811515.1 Mesorhizobium sp. WSM4841 | reverse complement strand
CAAATCCTGTCCCCGCAACCAAATCCACAAAACGGCCCGCCTCGCGCGGGCCGTTTTGCGTTTGCGGCCTGGCGCGGCCAGTTTTGATCCTCGTCAAGCTACCCGACGATGTGGGTCTCGGCAGGCGCCGTTTTCCCGTGTTAAACTGCTTGGCATGGAGATGGACACCGACAAGATCGACAATGCCGTTCTTGGGCTGCTTTGGCTAACGCTGCATGAAGAGAGGCGCGCCTGGAAGGGATTGGATTGGGATGCTCTGGATCGCTTGCACCAGAAGGGACTGATCGCCAATCCAGCAAACAAGGCGAAGTCGGTGATTCTGACAGATGAGGGCCTGCGACGGGCTGAGGAACTGTTCCGCACCCTGTTCACGCGGCCGGCGTCATGAGCGCTGCTGGCGTTCCATTTCGACAGCAAGAGTCGCGCAGGCAAAACCGACAATTTGCTCCGCAGACTCATCCCGCAACAATTGCGGTTGGGCGTTCCGCCCGACCATCGTCTGGCGGCGGTGTCCGGAGCGGCGGACTTTCAAGTCGAATTGCTACCGCCGGCGCTGCCATGGCGCCTGGTTCAGTTGATACGGTTTTCCATCCCCACCGTCAGCGGAATCTCAAGCCCCCGCCGCAACCCCGTCGCAACGACCGACACCCTGAATTTTCCTGCGAGCGCCTTGTCGAAAATGGCGCCGACGATGATGTCGGCATCGGCGTCGACCTCCTCGCGTATACGGGTGGCGGCTTCGTCGACCTCGAACAGCGTCATGTCAGTGCCGCCCGATATCGAGACAAGGACGCCCTTGGCGCCCATCATCGACGCTTCGTCGAGAAGCGGGTTTGCGATCGCCGCTTCGGCTGCCTTCCTGGCGCGGTCCTCCCCGGTGGCTTCGCCGGTCCCCATCATCGCGCGACCCATATCGCGCATCACCGACTTCACATCGGCGAAGTCGAGATTGATCAGGCCTTCCTTGACGATGAGATCGGTGATGCAGCCGACGCCGGCGTAGAGAACGCGGTCCGCCATGGCGAAAGCGTCCGCGAAGGTCGTCTTGGCATCGGCGATCCTGAAGAGGTTCTGGTTCGGTATGACGATGACGGTATCGGCGCTTTCGCGCAGCCGCTCGATGCCCTCATTGGCGGCATGCATTCGGCGGTTTCCTTCGAAGACGAACGGCTTGGTGACGACGGCCACAGTCAGTATTCCCGCATTGCGCGCGGCCTGCGCTATGACCGGTGCTGCACCGGTTCCAGTTCCGCCTCCCATGCCCGCGGTCACGAAACACATATGCGTTCCCGCAAGATGGTCCATGATTTCGTCGATCGATTCGACGGCCGCGGCATGGCCGACCTCGGGCAGGGATCCTGCACCAAGACCCTCCGTGACGTGCGCTCCCAATTGGATCAGCCGCGTTGCCTTCGACATGGTGAGCGCCTGGGCATCGGTGTTGGCAACGACAAATTCGGTGCCCTGCAAGCCTTCGGCGATCATGTTGTTGATGGCGTTGCCGCCACCGCCGCCAACCCCGATGACGGATATTTTGGGCCTCATCTCCGAGATTGCCGGCCTCGTTGCAGTGTTCATTTGCCGTCTCTCCCCTTGAATGCGCAAGCGCAGCGGTCGGTGGAAGGCTTGTTCCCGGCGCACTGCAAAGACTTTGGACAGTGCGCGAATCAGGACAGCCGAGCGTGACCAAGGGAATCAGACGGTTGAACCGGCTGCAAGTGCACTATTCGCGCTCGCGCATGTTATGCGCTGTTGGTTCGCCGTCGGTGCTACGTGTGGCGGCTGCCCGAATATCGTCCGATGACAACGTCTCCCGTAAAGCCGAGACCGATTTTCCCGTTCTACTTCACGCCGATGCCGGCAGTCAGGCCGCCATCGATCCTGTAGTCCGCGCCGGTGCAGAACCCGGCTTTCGACGAACACAGAAAGGCGATGAGTTCCGCCACTTCCTCCGGCTCGCCGATGCGCCCGATGGGGTGCGCTTCGCCGAAGCGCTTGTAGGCGGCCTCGACATCGGCGTCGGTGCCGTTTTCGCCGCGCGCCGCCTTTTCCAGGATCGGGGTGCGGATCGAGCCCGGGCTGACGGAATTGACGCGAATGCCAGAGCGCGCGTGGTCGAGCGCCAGAGCGCGCGTCAATGTGTGGATGGCGCCCTTGGTCGTGGCATAGGCGGCGACGTTCTGCTGGCAGGCGAAACCTTGCACCGAAGCCACGTTGACGATGGCGCCGCCGCCTCGCCTGATCATTTCCGGGATGCCGAAATGCGCGGTCATGTAGATCGAGCCGACATTTACGGACATCGCCCGGTTCCAGGTGTCGAAATCGGTGCTCACAGCGGTTCCATATGGATGGACCGCCGCGGAATTGACAACGATATCGAGGCCGCCGAACCGCTCGACACCGGCTGCGACCGCGTCGCGGACCTGATCCGGCACGGAGACGTCGACGGTCATGACCAGCGCCCCAGCGCCGGAGCTGTCCAGTTCCGCTGTCATCGCCGCGTTGGCCGCGCGATCGATGCCGCAGGCGATGATCGCCGCGCCGCCCGCAGCAAGACGTCTGGCGGTCGCCAGGCCGATCCCGGTCGTCCCCGTCACCAGAGCGATCTTGCCGTCGAAATCCTTCATTGCGCAAACTCCTTTAATTTGACTTCCATTGTGGCCCAACAATACGGTTCTGTTTTATCGCAAAGGGAAAGCCTCGATGGAACAGTGTTGGCGCTGGTATGGCCCGAACGACCCGGTGACGCTCGATCATGTCAAGCAGGCCGGAGCCACGGGCGTCGTGTCCGCCCTGCATAATATCTACGACGGCCGCGCCTGGCCTTTGACGGACATCCTGGAGCGCCAGCGGATCATCGAGGCCGAAGGGCTGACCTGGTCGGTCGTGGAGAGCATTCCCGTCCACAATTCGATCAAGATCGGCTCGGCGGAAAGGCTTCGCTATGTCGGCTGGTACAAGGACACGATCCGTGCGCTCGCCAAGGCTGGCATTGCGACGATCTGCTATAATTTCATGCCGGTGGTCGACTGGACCCGCACCGACCTTGCATATCGGCTTCCAACGACGGGCTACGCCCTGCGTTTCGATGCGATCGATTTTGCCGCATACGACATTTTCGTCCTGAAGCGCAGGAATGCCGAAGCCAGCTACAGCGCGGCACGTGTCGCCGAAGCGGAATCGCGACTGAAGGAACTGAGCGACGAGCAGATCGACAGGATCGAGCGCAATCTCATTGCCGGCCTGCCGGCGACCGAGCGCAGCTACGACCGTGATAGTTTTCGCGAGGCATTGGCGGAATATGACTCGATCGGGCCGAAGGAGTTGCGCGACAATCTTGCCTGGTTTTTGCGCGAGATCATTCCGGTGGTCGAGCAGGAGGGAGTGCGCATGTGCATCCATCCCGACGACCCGCCATTCTCGCTCTATGGCTTGCCACGGATCGTTTCGACTCCCGAGGACGCGCGTTTCATCCTCAACGCCGTCGACAGCCCGGCGAACGGCCTGACATTCTGCACCGGCTCCTATGGTACGCGCGCCGACAACGACATTGTCGGCATGGTCAAGGAATTCGCCGACCGGATCCATTTCGTCCATCTGCGCAATGTAACCATCGAGGATGACGGCTCCTTCTATGAAGCCGAGCATCTGGAGGGCGGCACCGACATGGCGCATGTCATCCTCGCTTTGATGCAGGAAGAGACACGTCGCCGTAGGGAAGGTCGCGCCGATTGGCGGATTCCCATGCGACCCGATCATGGCCATCTGCTTGCCGACGATATCGGCAAGACCAGGATCAACCCCGGCTACTCGTTGATCGGCCGCCTGAAAGGCCTCGCCGAACTGCGTGGCATCATGCGCGCTGTGGAACGTTTTGAGCTGGCCTGAGGATCGCAAACAGGAAGGCCCGGGCGATCAACATCGGCTGGTGCTAAGGTCGATGGCTTGATGAAACAAGCTCGGCCTTGCGCCGTGCCGTCTCCAACCCGATGGCGATGAAGCGGCGCGCATGCCGGGCCAGTTCCATATTGTCGGTCCACAGATTGCGCCAGATGGCGGTTTTCTTCGACAGGTTCTCGTCGACGATCTCGGACGAGAAGGATTCGAAACTGAGGTCGTCGCTATAGCCGATTGCGGTCAACGCATCGAAGATCGCGGCAAAGTCGATGTTGCCGGTGCCGAGGAAGCCGCGATGGCTCTCGCCGATATGGACATAGCCGATCTTGTCAGCCGCATGGCGGATGGCCAGCCCGATATCGGCCTCCTCGATGTTCATGTGGAAAGTGTCGAGATGCAGGAAGATGTTGTCGGAACCGGTGTCCTCGATGAACGCCAGCCCTTGCGCGGCGGTGTTGAGCAGATTGCTCTCGAAGCGGTTGACGATCTCGAGGTTGAGCGTAACGCCGGCGGCTTTGGCGGTCTCCGCGACCTTGGCAAGCGTTCCGGCGCTGCGGTTCCATTGATCGCGTGTCGGCGCCTGCGCCTGCAATCCATGGCTGGTGCTGAGGATGCCGGCGACCTTCTGGCCGCCGAGATCGCGGGTGAGCGCGATCGTGCGTTTCAGGATTTCGACGCCATGCGCGGCAATCGCCTTGTCGGCGATTGAAATGTCGCCGTCGGCCGGTAGTCCGATGCTGATCGCCACGCCGAGATCGAGCTCGGCGATGCGCTTGGCCAGTCCGCCAATATCGACATTGGCAGGGTCGAGATAGGAGAATTCGATCAGGTCGAAGCCGGCCTCTTTGGTGTTGGCCAGCGTCCGCTCGAGGTCGCCTTGCACCGAGCTCGCCGACCAGACAAAAGAATGGATTCCAATGCGCGACATGATCGTCTCCTGCTGGTCGAGAGCATCGGACCCAAAAGTGGAAACCGGTTTTGGGAAAATCCGATGCTCAAACAAAAAAACGGTGCGACCGGTCGTCCCGGCCGCACCAGCCTTGGGAGGCTCTAAGCTAGCGGGCCGCGGTCCAGCCCTTGTAGTCCTTCAGGTTCTCGGCCGTGATCAGCTGCGGGTCGAGCAGCACCGTCGCCTCGGCCGGCTTTTTGCCGGCAAGCACTTCGGCTGCCATCTGCAGCGACTGGCCAGCCATGACGTAAGGATCCTGCGAGGCCGAGGCCTTGATCATCGACGTGCCGGAAGAGAGTTCCTTCTCGATATCGGGCGCGCCGTCGACCGCGGTGAAGATGAACTCCGAGCGGTTGAGCTGCTTGGCCGCAAGTTGGGCGCCGATCGCCGTCGGATCATTGATGGCGAATACCGCATCGATCTTGTCGAAACGGGTCAGCAGCGACTGGAACACTTTTAGGCCGCCGTCGCGCGAGCCTTCGGCATTCTGGTCGTCGGAGAGGATCTTGATATCCGGGTGCTTCGCAAGCACGTCCTTGCAGCCCTTCACCCGCTCCAGGATCGACGACGATGCAGGGCCGTTCAGGATGACATAGTCACCTTTGCCACCGGTTTGGTCGACGAGGTACTGGCAGGCCGCTTCGCCGGCCTTGACGTTGTTGGTCATCACGGTGACGTCGGCGCCCGGCGCCGAGACGTCGAACGCGGCAACAACGATGCCCGCCGCTTGCGCCTTCTTAACCGCTGGTGCGATGGCCTTAGCATCGACGGCGTTGAGCATGATCACGTCGACGCCGGCCGCGATGAAGGAGTCGACCTGCGAGACCTGCTTGTTGAGGTCGTAGTCGGCCGACACCGACGTCACCTCGACATTGGGATTGATCTTTCTGGCCGTGTCTTCGATGCCCTTGATGGTGGCGACGAAGAACGGGTTGCCGAGCAGGCCGACCGATATGCCGACCTTGTTCAGATCCTTGGCCGAAGCCGGTGCGATGGCGACGGCCGCGAGGGCAACGCCGCAGAGCAGTTTAGCGATGGTCTTCATTGTTTTCCTCCTGATGCCCCGCGCCTCTCACGGTGCGTTACATGAAACCGGGTCGTTGACGCCGGCGACTAAGGTCAATCACGTTCTTGCTCCTGCCTGGAGCCTGTAGCGGTCGAGGGCGACCGCCACGATGATGACCAATCCCTTGATGATGTACTGCCAGATGTCGGAAACACCGGCCAGGATGAGCCCGTTGGAGAGCACCGCTATGATCAGGCCGCCGATCAGCGTGCCCCAGATCGAGCCGACGCCGCCGACGAAGCTGGTGCCGCCGAGAATGACCGCGGCAATGGCGTCGAGTTCGTAGGACTGCCCAAGCTGCAGCCCGTTGGCGGCATAGAGCCGGGCCGCCGACATGGCGCCGCCAAGACCGGCCAGAAGGCCTGAAACGCCATAGACGAAGAGCAGCACCAGCGGCACCTTGATGCCGGTGAGGCGGGCGGCCTCGGCATTGCCGCCGACGGCATAGATCCAGGTGCCGAGCACGGTGCGTTTGAGCACCAGCCAGGACAGCACCACGACCGACAGAGCAATGATGACCAGCCAGGGAATGCCGAACAGCGAACCGTTGCCGATGAAGTCGAACGGCAGGTCCGAGTTGAACACCGTGGTGTCCTGGCCGAGCAGGCGGGCGACGCCGCGCACGGCGGTCAGCGAACCCAGCGTAACGATGAAGGGCGGCAGCTTGATATAGGCGACGAGCAGCCCGTTGATGACGCCGAAGCCGAGGCCGACCAGAATGGCCGCCGGCACGCCGAGCATGCCCCACTCCGGCACCAGCGACACCATCACCGCCACCATCGCCGATGCGGCAAGGATGGAGCCGACGGACAGGTCGATGCCGCCGGTCAGGATGACGAAGGTCATGCCGGCCGCAAGGACGATGTTGATCGACGACTGCTGCGTGACGATCAACAGGTTGGTCTCGGTGAGGAAGCGCGGGTTCATGATCTGGAAGCCGGCCGCCAAAAGGATCAGAACCGGCAGCATGCCAAGGGCGGCGAAGGCGGTGCGCAGCCGCCGGGTTCTGCCGACGGCCTGGTCGCCCGCGCTCATCTCGGTTGCCTTGTCGGTCATCCCTTGGCCGCTCCCGTTGCAAGTTCCATGATTGCCTCCTGACTGAGCGGCTGGCCTTCGGATGCCGTCACCTCGCCAGCGATAGTGCCGTCGCGCATCACCAGCACGCGGTCGGCGACGCCGATCACCTCCGGCAGTTCGCTGGAGATCATCAGGATGGCGATGCCCTTCTTGGCGAGATCGTCGATCAGCCGGTAGATTTCCGACTTCGCCCCGACATCGACGCCGCGGGTCGGTTCGTCGAGGATGAGGACCCGCGGTTCGGTTTCGAGCAGGCGGGCGAGCAGCACCTTCTGCTGGTTGCCGCCCGACAGCGAGCCGGCATTGGCCTGCACCGACCTGGTGCGGATGGAGAGGTCGGAAACGGCCTTGGCGGCGCGCTTTTCGGCCGTCGCGAAGTCGCGCAAGCCTCCGGCCTGCGCATCCCTGGCGAGCACGCCCATGCTGATATTGTCGGAAATCGACATGTCGAGGAACAGGCCGAGTTCCTTCCGGTCTTCGGTAAGATAGGCAATGCCGGCGTCCAGCGCCTCGCGCGGCGAGCCGATCGCTATCGGCTTGCCGTCGAGTTCCAGCGTGCCTGATGTGTGCCTGTCGGCGCCGAAGATCAGCCGTGCGAGCTCGGTGCGGCCCGAACCGACAAGGCCCGCCAGCGCCAGCACTTCGCCCTTGTGCAGATCGAAGGAACAGTGCTTCAGGAGATTGCCATCCGACATACCGCGCACCGACAATGCGATCGCCCGCTTGCTGTCCGGCGGGCGGTGATCTTTTTTGTAGAAGGCAGACAGGTCACGGCCGACCATCATCGAAACGAGGCGCGAGGCGTTCAGATCGGCGCGATCGAGCGTGCCGACATAGCCGCTGTCGCGCAGCACGCTGACGCGGTCGGCAAGCTGGTAGACCTCCTCCATGCGGTGGCTGATGTAGATGATGGCGATGCCCTGCGACTTCAGCGTCGCAATCACCTCGAACAGCCTGTCCGTCTCGCGCGAGGTCAGCGAGGTCGTCGGCTCGTCCATGACGATGATGCGCGCGCTGCTCGACAGCGCGCGGGCGATCTCGACCATCTGGCGCTCGCCAAGCGACAGGCTGGAGACAAGGGAGCGCGCCGGGAAGGAAACGCCGAGCCGCGCAACGATTTCCTTGGCGCGCCGGTTGCACTGGTCGCGGTCGACGATGCCGAACCGTCTCGGCTCGTTGCCGAGGAAGATGTTCTGGGCAACCGTCAGGTTGGGCGCCAGCGACAGCTCCTGATAAATGACGGCAATGCCATTGGCGCGTGCCTTGATCGGGTCGCCGGTCGCGACCGGCGCGCCGTCGATCAAGATGTCGCCGCCGGGATCTGGCCGATAGGCGCCGGACAGCACCTTCATCAGCGTCGACTTGCCGGCGCCGTTTTCTCCCATCAGCGCGTGCAGTTCGCCGGCGTGCACAGTCAGCGACACATCCTGCAAGGCGCGGATCGGGCCGAACGTCTTGGAGATGTGCCGCATCTCCAGCACCGGCTGGCGCACTGGTTCGAACCGGGCAGCGGCGGTCATCGCGCGCCTCCCGCTGCTGCACCAACGATGCCTCGGTCGGCGGAAAGGCCGCGCCAGCTGTCGCGATAGAAGGCAAGCCCTGTGAGGCTTGAAGCACGAACAGGCTCCGGCGCCTCGGCGGCAAATTCGCGTCCAACACTCTCGAAGGCGAGAGCCGCCGCTCCAGTGGCGCTGCCCTCCAGCGTGGCGCCCTGCATGAAGGCCTGGCCGGGACGCAGCTGCGCCAGCAGGCTGGCGAGCAGGCCGCCACTGTTCAGCCCGCCATCGACGATTATGGTGTTGTTCGAATGGATCAGGTCGAGACACAGATCGACCATCAGCGCGACATAGAGCAGCGCCACGGCCGCGCGCTCCTCCGCGGTGGGTGTGCGCCCGACCAGTTCGCCGGGATGGCCAGGCATCGGCCCACCTGGCGCGAAGCTCGGTAGCGCCATGATGCCGGCGTCGATCACCTGCTGTACTGTGGAGCGGTCGATTGCCCCCTGCCAGCCGGCGCTGATCGTCGCGAATTCACGGCCGCCCATGAAGCGGATGGTCGGCACCGGGCCACCGTCGACATCGACATTGACCAGCATGTCGCGATCGCGATCGAGCGCGTCGAGCGGGCAGTCCGGATTGAGCACGACGACCCAGGTGCCGGTCGAGACGACGGTGACCGGGCCAAGCTCCTGCCGGCGATAGGCATGGAGCGCCGCATTGCTGTCATGGACACCGTTGTGAATGGCGATCGGCCGTGTCGCCCCGCCAAAGCGATGCTCGCCGATCACCGCGCCGGCACGCTCGAAGGCGGGCATCTGGCCGCGCCATCCTTCGGCGTCAACCAGCGAGGAGAAATCGCGCTTGCGCGGCGCCCACAGATGCGAGTGGCAGCCGAGATAGGACACCTCCGACACCGCCCGGCCACCAAAGCGCCAGCTCCAGTATTGGGGATAACCGAGGATCGATTTGGCGGCGGCGAACGCGCTTGATTGCACCGTCTTCAGCCACAGCATGTGGCGACCATAGTTGAAGCCGAGCGGCAGATGGGGCGAGAAGGTCTCGGCAAAATCCGGAATGCGGCGATCGATCTGAGCGGCAATCTCGGCCGGCGGCTCCTGCTCGTAGTCGAGGATCGGATGCGTCAGCGCTGCATCGTCAATCAAGGCAAAGGTGCAGCCATGGCCCGAAACCATCAACCCCTCTATGCGATGGATATCGACCGCCTCGCCGACGGCGCGAGCCGCCCAATCGTGAAGCGCTGCCTCATCGAGCACGCTGAAGCCGCCTTTGCGCGTCCATTTCGGCTGGGTCCGGCGCTCGTCGAGGATTTGCCCGTCCTGACCGAAGACGAACAGCTTCGAGTTGGTCTTGCCGAAGTCGAGGACGGCCACTTTCACTGGACGGCTCCCGAGGAAGAGGCGATCCGCACCATGACGCCGGCGTCTTCCAGCATGCGTGCGTCGGCATCGGAGAGGCCGTCGTCGGTCACCAGCGTGCCGATGCGCGACAAGGGCAGCGCGACGTTGCGCGCGTGGATCGACAGTTTGCGGCTGTCGGCCAGCACCACGATCTGGTCGGCGCATAGGCTGAGTTCGACGATGGAGCGGACCAGCAGCGGATGCGATTCCAGCACGCCCTCCGGGCTGATGCCTTGCGCGCCAAGAAAGAACTTCGATGCGTAGAAAGGCACCGTCTGGGTGAGCGAATGAATGATGCCAGGCTCGCGATGAAGTTCACCCCCGGCAACGGTTAGGCTACAATGGCCGTGGTCGCTCAAATAGGCGATGAGCGGCATCGAATTGGTGTAGAGCCGGATGTTGCGGTCGGCGAGTTTGGCGCCGAGATGGAAACAGGTCGAACCGCCGTGCACGATGACGGCGTCGCCATCGCGCACCATGGTCGCAGCGAGAGCGGCGATCTGCCGCTTGGCTTCGACCGCGAGATCGCGGTTCTCGTCGTAAGGCCTGGCAAAGGCGACACCCGCCTGCGAAGCGCCATCGAGCGCCGAGATGCCGCCGTAGACCTTCCGTGCTTCGCCGGCCTCGTCGATCTTGTCGATGTCGCGCCGCACCGTCGCAGCCGACACGCCGAGCCGCTCCTGCAGCTCGCGCACCGAGGCGAAGGGGCGATCCCGCAACAAGTCTACGATCTGACGCTGGCGGCCGGAGTCGCTCAACGGATACCCTCCCGAAATGCCATTTTGCCACGGCAATTGGTGAAACTTACTCAACGCGGATCAGATTGCAAGCTAGATTTGATGGGGTAAGATCACCATTGACGTAACTTACTCGCATCTGCGATACCAACGTCATTCGTTATCCCAGCTACGGGGATCCAAAGCCGTGGCTACGCGTCCGGTTTGTTGAAAGGAGTTTCGATGGCAATCAATGCGGATGCGCAGGAACTGGCCGCTTTGCGGTCGCTTTCGGCCAGCATCGGGCGCGACCCGCATTTGACCCAGGCCGCGGGCGGCAACACTTCGCTGAAAGCCGGAGACACGCTCTGGATCAAGGCTTCGGGTACCTGGCTGAAGAATGCGCTCGCCGAAGACATCATGGTTCCCGTGGCGATCCCCCCGCTGCTCAGGGCTGTCGAACAGCGCGACCCGGCCGCCGATCAGCCACAGGCGTTCGCCATCCAGGCGCTCAACATCCGTAAGCTGCGACCCTCGATCGAGACCACGGTTCACGCGCTGATGCCGCAGCGCGTCGTTCTGCATGTCCACTGCGTCGACACCATTTCGCTTGCCGTGCAGGCCGACTGCGAGGCTCAAATCGCCAAGCGCCTGGATGGCCTCGAATGGGCGTATGTCCGTTATCTCCGGCCGGGCCTGCCGCTTGCCCAGGGCATTGCCGAGCGCCTTCGGCCTGGGGTCGATGTGCTGATCCTTGCCAATCACGGCCTGGTGGTCGCAGCCGAGACCGTGGCCGGCGCCGAGGCGCTGCTGCGCCGCGTCACGGGGCTGCTGGCGCGGCCGCCACGCGAGGTGGCGGAGCCAGACATCGCGGCATTGACGGCGCTCATCGGACGCACCGGTTACAGGTTGCCGGCGGATGTCGAAGCGCATGCCGTCGCGATCGATCCTGAAAGCTGCCGCATGGCGTCGGGGGGCAGCCTCTATCCCGATCACGTCATCTTTCTCGGCAAGGGTTCGGTCGTGGCGCGGCCTGGCGAGGACGTTCTGCGCGTCATCGAACGGTGCGGCACGGCACCGGTGGCGATCCTGTTTCCCGGGCTTGGCGTGCTGATGCGCGGCGACGCCAGTCCCGGCGCCGATGCCATGCAACGCTGCCTTGCCGACGTGACGGCGCGGGTCGACGTCGCGGCGAAGCTGAATTATCTGACCGCCGCCGAGAACGACGAACTGATCAACTGGGACGCCGAGCAGTATCGCCAGAAACTCAATGCAGCTGGCGGCTGACATGGCGCGTTCAATTGGCCCCCTTTCGATCGGCATCGACATCGGCACATCAGGCGCCCGCGCCGTCGCCATGCGCCCGGATTTTTCGATTGCCGCGCGTTCCGCCGTTCCACTCGACAGATTTGGCCAGAACGCCCGCGACCCCTCAGTGTGGTGGTCAGCGGTGGGCGCGGCGCTGGCGGAACTGCTTTCGGGCATCGATCGTGCGGCGGTCCGGTCGATCGCCGTCGACGGCACTTCGGGCACGCTGCTGCCGGTCGACGGCGCCGGGCGGCCGCTGGCCGAGCCGTTGATGTACAACGACAAGGTCGACGACGACGCCATTCTGGCGGTGATCGCGCGCGAGGCGCCGGCCGCGAGCGCAGCACGTGGGGCGACGTCCGGTCTCGCCAAGGCGCTGTCATACCAGCGCCTGTCTGGCGTTGCCGCGGTGCTGCATCAGGCCGACTGGATCGCGGCACAGTTCTCTGGCCGCTTCGACACCAGCGACGAGAACAATGCCCTGAAAACCGGCTACGATTTCGAGGCCCGCCGCTGGCCGGACTGGATCGCGGCGACCGGCATGCGCATGGAACTCCTGCCTGATGTCGTCAGGCCGGGCGATGTCACGGGAACGCTCACCGCGAGCGCAGCGGACCTGTTCGGCCTGGCGCACGACGTCGCCGTGGTCGCCGGCACGACCGATGGCTGCGCGTCGTTCCTGGCGACGGGCGCTGCGGCAGTTGGCGACGGCGTCACCGCGCTGGGGTCCTCGCTGACCCTCAAAATCCTCTCCGACCGGCCGATCTCGGCGCCGCAGTTCGGCATCTACAGCCATCGGTTGGGAGATGCCTATCTGGCGGGTGGTGCGTCGAATTCGGGGGGCAAGGTGCTGGCGCAGCATTTCTCGCTCGGGCGTATCATCGAGCTGAGTGCGGCCATAGACCCCATGACGGAGACCGGCCTCGACTATTATCCGCTTCCCGCGGTCGGCGAACGCTTTCCGATCGCCGACCCTGCTCTGCCGCCACGTCTGACGCCGCGGCCTGCGGACGACGCAGACTATCTGAAAGCGATGTTGGAGGGCATTGCCGAGATCGAGGCGCTCGGCTATCGCCGGCTTGCCGAGCTCGGCGCGCCTCGCCTGCTCTCGGTGAGAAGTGTCGGCGGCGGTGCGGCAAATCCCGCCTGGACCGCGATCCGGCAGCGCAAGCTGGGGGTCGGTTTTCTGCCGGCGCGTTCGGATGAGGCGGCCGCCGGCACGGCGCGGCTGGCGCTGATGGGCGCAATCGAAGCGGGGCTTTTGTGAGCACGAAAACGGTTGAACATCTCGACGGCATCGCGGCGCTGGTTGAGCGCTATCAGGTGTTCCTGCTCGATCAGTTCGGCGTGCTGCACGATGGTACGAACCCCTATCCGGGCGCTGTGGAGGCATTGTCGGCGCTGAAGCGAGCAGGCAGGACGATCGTGCTGGTCTCGAACTCCGGCAGGCGGGCGCGGCCCAATGAGGCCCGGTTGCTGAAGCTCGGCTTCCAACCAGGAAGCTGGGATCAATTTGTCTCTTCCGGCGAGATCGCGTGGCGGTCCTTTCACGAAATGGCGGTATCCGGAACGCTGCGCCCAAACACAAAGTGCCTGCTGATCAGCCGCGAAGGCGACCGCTCGGCGATTGAAGGCCTGCCTTTCACGTTGACCGGGGACGGCGACGATGCCGAGCTGGTGCTGATCGCCGCCAGCGAGGGCGATCGCTACGACATCGACCATTATCGCAGACTATTTGCACCGGCAGCGATGCGGCAGGTGCCGTGCTTCTGCACCAATCCCGACAAGATCATGCTGACGGCAGTGGGGCCTCGCTTTGGCGCCGGTCAGCTTGCGGATCTCTACGAGAGCTTCGGCGGCAGCGTCACCCGTATCGGCAAGCCCTACGCCCCGATCTTCGACGCCGCGCTGGCGCTGGCGGGCAACCCGGACCGCAGCACTGTGGTCTGTGTCGGCGACAGTGTCGAACACGATATCGCTGGTGGAACTGGCGCCGGCGTGGCGACTGCGCTGGTCTTGTCCGGAATATTGGCGGACACCCCTGACCTGGCCGACCTTTTCGACAGTCTGGACGCCTACCCCGATTACACCACGGATATTTTCAAATTCGCTGATTGAGGCCGGGAATTTCCCAGGGTGATCACTGCCTTCTGGTCGTGCTACTTTCGGGGGCACAATTCTTGGCGCACATCGCTAGTTCGGAGGCTATTGATCCTGCATGCGTGATTTTCAATTTCCCGGACGGTCGCCGGTTCGTGCGACGGAAGCGATGGCCGCGACATCGCACCCTCTGGCGACGCTGGCGGCGGTCGAGATGCTGCGGTCCGGCGGCAATGCAATGGACGCAGCCGTGTGCGCGGCGGCGGTGCAGGCGGTCGTCGAGCCGCAATCGACCGGTATCGGCGGCGACTGTTTCATCCTCTACTGTCCCAACGGCCAAGGCGAGGTTCTGGCCTTCAACGGCTCCGGCCGCGCACCGGCAGCAGCAGAGGCTGAGTGGTATCTGGACAGGGGGCATGACGAACTGCCTGAGTCCGGTCCGCACGCAGTCACCGTGCCGGGCGCCGTCGACGCCTGGTGCCGGCTGCTCGACGATCACGGCAGAAAGGGCATCGACGCTGCGCTCGCACCCGCCATACGTTACGCCGAACAGGGCTACGTCGTCCAAGACCGTGTGGCCTTTGACTGGGCTGAAAGTGCTGCCTTGCTGGCCGCCGACGAACATGCCGCGCGGATTTTTCTGCCGGATGGAAAGGCGCCGCTGGCCGGCGAACTGCACCGGCAGCCGCAACTGGCCGACACCTTGCGCATCGTCTCGCGCCGTGGCCGTGCCGGCTTCTATGAAGGCGAGGTCGCCGACGACATGGTGTCGCGTCTGCGTGCTCTCGGTGGGCTGCATGCGCTCGAGGATTTTGCGGCCACGAAGGGCGACTATGTCAGGCCGGTCGGCACATCCTACCGGGGCTACGACATCCATCAGATGCCGCCGAACAACCAAGGGCTGACGGCACTGATCATGCTGAATGTGCTGTCGGGCTTTTCGCTTGGCTCCCTGGAGCCGAATGGTGCCGAGCGCTTTCACCTCGAGATCGAGGCGGGGCGGCTTGCCTATCAGGACCGCGACAATTTCATCGGCGACCAGAACCACGTCCATGTTCCCGTAGAGCAGTTGTTGTCTGGATCCCATGCGGACCAGCTTCGCGCCGAGATCGATCCGGCGCGCGCGATGACGCATCTGCCTCGCCTTGATCTCCAGCCGAGCGATACCGTCTACATCTCGGTGGTCGACCGCGACCGTAATGCAGTCAGCTTCATCAACTCGACCTTTTATTCGTTCGGCAGCGGGGTGGTCGGCCCCAGGACCGGGGTCGTCTTGCAGAATCGCGGCAGCAGCTTCTGCCTGGCGGCAGACCACCCAAACCGCATCGCCCCGGGAAAACGCCCGATGCACACCATCATGCCGGGCATGGTGACAGCCAAGGGCCGGGCGATCATGCCGTTCGGCGTGATGGGTGGCGGCTACCAGCCGTTCGGCCATGTCCACCTGCTCACCAACATGATCGATTTCGGCATGGACCCGCAGGAGGCGCTGGATGCGCCACGCGTGTTCTACAGACAGGATACGGTGGAGGCCGAGCGTGGCGTTCCGGCCGATGCAATCGCCGGCCTGCTCGAGCGAGGCCACCAAGTGTCCATCGCGACCGGGCCGCATGGCGGCGGCCAGCTGGTGCTGATCGACTGGGACAAGGGTACGCTTACCGGCGCGTCCGATCCACGCAAGGATGGTTGCGCGCTGGGTTACTGACGATCGGCCGCGCCCTGCGTGCTGGTCCTGTTCAGTTTTGGCGCTGCCGCCACCAGCGCCTTGCCGATCGCCGACTGCGGGGCACCGATGACCGCACGGGCGTTGCCGCTCTCGGCGACGCGGCCGGCATCGACAATGACGACACGATGAGCGATGGCGCCAATAACGCCAAGATCATGCGAAATGAATAGATAGGCGATCCGTTCCTCGCGTTGCAGATCGAGCAGCAATTGTAGGATCTGCCGGCGCACCGATACGTCGAGCGCGGACACCGCTTCGTCGAGCACGATCAGCGACGGCTTTGTCGCAATGGCGCGGGCAATCGCGATGCGCTGGCGCTGGCCGCCCGAGATCTCGTGGATGGCGCGGCCGGCGAGATCAGCGCTCAAGCCGACACGCTCGAGCAGAGCAGCGATGCGGTGCGGGCGCTCCGGTCGAGAGGCGACGCCATGGATGCGCAAAGGATCGTCAAGCACGCGCGCTACCATGGCGCGCGGGTTGAAGGCGGCGAGCGGGTCCTGGAACACCATTTGCAAACGCGCGCGCCGGGCGCGCAAGGCGGCGCCGTTCAGGGACAGGAAATCGCCGCCCTCGAACTCGATACGGCCGGCGTCCGGTTCGATCAGCCGCAGCACCAGCCTGGCGATCGTCGATTTGCCGCTGCCGGAAGGCCCGGCCAGCGCCAGCGTCTCGCCGGCCTCGATGTGGAAGGAAACGTCGTCGACGGCGGCGATTGTCTTGCCGCCGCGACGATATCGTTTGGTCAGGCCGGAAACGGCCAGCAATGGACTGCTCACCTCGTCGCTCCTGCCTGCCGCAGCAGCGGTTCGGCATCGAGGCCGAGATGGGCGTCGAGCAGCGCTCTTGTGTAGGCGTGGCGCGGGCTAGCGATGATCTGCGCCGTCGCACCGAGCTCGACCAGCTCGCCGTGCCGGAACACGGCGATGCGCTCGGCCAGCTCGGCGGCCAGCGCGATGTCATGGCTGACGAACAGCAGCGTCATGCCGTCCTCGGCCACCAATTGCCGGATCAGCGCGACGATCTCGGCCTGCACGATTGTGTCGAGCGCGCTGGTCGCCTCGTCGGCGATCAGCAGTTTCGGACCGGCCGCGATCGCTGCGGCGATCGCCACGCGCTGCTTCTGGCCGCCGGAAAGCTGGTGGGGATAGGCGCGCAGAGCGGCCTCCGGGTCGGGCAGGCGGACGCGTCCAAGCAGGGTTTTTGCCTTGGCATAGGATTGCGACCAAGTAAGGCCGAGATGCGTATTCGCGACTTCCGCGACCTGCTCGCCGACCGCCATCACCGGATCGAGGCTGGCCGACGGGTCCTGAAAGACGAAGCCGATATCGCGGCCACCGAATGGGGTGTGGGTGGACCGGGTAATGAATTCGGATGGCGGCGACTGCAAAAACCAGTCGATACGGCCTTCAATCCTGGTGGATTGCGGCAGCAGCCCGGCAATGGCCAGCGCCAGCGTGCTCTTGCCCGAACCGCTCTCGCCGATGATGGCGAAGCGTTCGCCGGCGGCGACATCGAAGCCGACATGTTTCAGCGCCGCCACCTCGCTGCCGTCACGGCGATAGATCACCGTCAGATCGCGGATCGAAAGCAGCGCCGTCACGACAGGCTCCTTCTCACCGCCGCCGTCTCGACGAAGCCTTCACCGGCGAGATAGACGCCGAGCACGGTCAGCACGAGCGCTACGCCCGGAATGATCGACAGGAAAGGCGCGGTGCGCAGCACGGCGCGACCTTCGGCGATCATGCCGCCCCAGGTCACGCGGTTGGGGTCGCCGAGGCCGAGAAACGAGAGGGCCGCTTCGGTGAGGATCGCGGCGGCGACGATCACCGACGACAGCGCCAGCACCAGCGGCAATGCGTTGGGCAGCACTTCGCGAAAGGCGATCTCCAGCGGATGCATGCCGATGACACGGGCGCCGGCGACAAAATCGCGCTCGCGGATCGACAGCACTTCGGCGCGGGCAACACGCGCCGGCCCCGTCCAGGCGCCAAGCGCGATCGCTGCGACAACGACGCCGAGCGACGGCCCGACGACACTGACGAAAGCCAGCGCCAGCAGGAAGCTCGGCACGGTCTGGAAGGCGTCGGTGATGCGCATCAGCACCTCGTCGACGAGGCCGCCGGCAAAGCCCGCCAGCGTGCCCACTATTGCGCCGACGGCAAGGGCTGCGGCTGCCGCCGCCAGCCCGACCGCCAAGGAGGTACGGGCGCCGTGGAGAAGCTCGGCCAGCACATCACGGCCGAGCCGGTCGGTGCCGAGCGGCAGCGACCAGTCCTGAAAGGGCGGCAGCAGCGCCGGCCCGGCAATAGCCTGCGGATCGCCGGGAAAGAATAGCGACGCCGATAGCGCCATGGCGAACAGCGCTACCAGAATGATCGCGCCGGCGATCGCTTCCGGCGTGCGAAGAAAGCGGCGAAACGGGCTCACGCGCTGGTCTCGCTGGCGCCGACGCGCGGATCGAGGAAAGCGTAGGCGATATCGACGAGAAGGTTGATGATGATAACGAGAACGGCGCTGACGAGAATGATGCCGAGCAGCAGCGGCGTGTCGCGCGCCGCCACCGCCTCCTGCGCCAGCCGGCCAAGGCCGGGCACCGAAAAGACGCTTTCGATGACGACGCTGCCGCCGAGCATCTGCGCCGATTGCAGGCCGAGCATGGTGACCAACGGCAACAGCGCGTTGCGGGCGACGTGAGCGAGCACGATGCGGCGGCGGGAAAGCCCCTTGGCGCGAGCGGCGAGCACAAAATCCTGCCGCCAGACTTCGGCCACGCCGGCGCGCATCATGCGCAGATAGAGTGCCAGATAGATGAAGCCGAGTGCGGACACCGGCAGGATGAGATGGCGGGCGATATCGGCCGCGCGGTCGAGGCCGGTCTTGCCCGACGCGATGCTCTCGATGCCGCCGATCGGAAACCAGCGCAGGTCGACGGCAAAGATGATGATCAGCACCAACCCGAGCCAGAAGCCCGGTACCGCATAGAGCGCCAGCGAACCGATCGACAGGAAACGGTCGCGAAAACTGCCGGGCCTGGCGCCGGCATAGACGCCGAGTGCCGAGCCGAGCCCGAAGGAGAGCGCGGTGGCGCTGCCCATCAACAGCAACGTATTGGGCAGGCGTTCGAGGATGACGTCGCGGATCGGCCGCGAGAAGGTGACCGACTGGCCGAGGTCGAGATGCAGCAGCGCCCAGAGGTAGTTCGCCAGCCGCGTCAACGCCGACTGGTCGAGGCCCCAACGATGGCGCAGCAATTCGATCATGCCGGCGTCACCGCCGGTCGAGACGATATAGGCGTCGACCGCGTCGCCGGGGGCGGCTTCCAGCAAAAGGAAAGTGCCGATCACGACAATCAGCAGCACGAAGACGCTGCCGACGAGGCGACGGCGAAGGAGGAGAACCGCGCGGGTCATGGTGGCGCCGGCTGCTTGGCGGTGTGCCGATCGTGAGATGCGCTGCGCCCCACACAGATTTCGCTGCGAATTTTCATCCGCGCGATAGTGTCACGATTCCAAATAAGTGTCCGCCCAGTTCGACACCGCCCAGCGCGGGTTGTTGGCGACATTCCCCACCGTGTCTCTGACAACGCTGATGAAGCTCCATTCGGCGACATTGATCAGCGGCAGGTCGGCTGCGACCTTTTTTTGAAACTCCTTGTAAAGTTCCGTCCGCACGGTGGGGTCGAGCGTCTCGGACGCCTTGGCGATGAGGGCGTCGAGTTCGTCGTTCTTGTAGCCGCCCTGGTTGGAGAAAGGCACGCCGTCCGGAATGCCGCTCTGCACCAGGATGGTAGTCGAGATCGCCGGATCGCCGCGGAACACCGGCGGCCCGACCGCAAGGTCGAAGGCGTGGTCGGTGTAGACCGCCTTGATATGCGCGGCCGAGTCGTTGTTGACCAGCTGGGCGTCGATACCGATGGCGGCCAGCGCCTGGCGCAGATAGTCGCCGAACTGCTTGGTTTCGTTGAAATAGGGCGCCGGCAGCAGCTTCAGCGAAAAGCGCTTGCCGTCGTCTCGCTTGCTGTAGCCGGCTTCGTCGAGCAAGGCGTTGGCCTTGGCCACGTCGAAGGCGTAGGTCGGCACATCGGCCGTATAGAATTGCGGATCGTTCTTCGGCACCGGGCCGGTGGCTGTCGCGGCGTAGCCGAGGAACACCGTCTTGACGATGAAATCCTTGTCGATGGCGTGGGCGATCGCCTGGCGCACCTTCAGGTCGGCAAGCTCCTTGCGGCGATGGTTGATCTCGACGACGAGCTGATAGGTCAGCCCCTCATAACCCTTGGTGATCACCTTGAGGCCAGGTACTTTGGATATGCGGTCGAGATCGGCCAGCGGCACAGCGGAAAAGGCGGCGAGCTGGATTTCTTCGGCCTCAAGCGCGCTTGCCGCCGAAGTGCGGTCGGGCAGCACCTGGTAGATGATTTCATCGAGATAGGGCTTGTCCTTGCCCCAATAGTCGGCATTCTTCTCCAGCCGGTAATATTCGCCTGGCTTGTGTTCGACGAATTTGAACGGGCCAGTGCCGATCGGTGCGTTGTTGGCCGGGTTCTCTTCGATCTTTCCGGTCTCGTAGATGTGCTTCGGCACCACGCTGCTCAGCGCCGGCAAGGCGTTGCGGATCAGCTGGAACGGTGTCGGTTTGGCGAATTTGAAAACCGCCGTCAGTTCGTCCGGCGTGTCGACCGCCTCCAGATCCTTGAACACGGTGCGGCCGAGATTCTGCAGCGGCTTCCAGATTTGCAGCGCCGAGAACGCGACGTCGGCGGAGGTGAAGGGTTTGCCGTCGTGCCATTTGACGCCCTCGCGCAATTTGAACGTCACCGACAGGCCATCGGCGGCGCCCTCCCAGCCTATCGCCAGGCGCGGGTCGAGCCCGTCCTTCCCGTCGAAGGACGCCTCGGCCAGCGTTTCCACGATTTTGCTCGAGATAAAGAACACACCGTTGGAAGCGACGATCGCCGGGTTGAGATTACGCGGCTCGGAATGGGCGGCGACAACCAGCCGCCCGCCTTTCTTCGGCGTCTGTGCCAGACCGATGGTCGGCAGCGCCGTCGAGGCCAGCAGGAATGCCGAACCGGCAAGCATGGTGCGCCTGGAAATCGTGACATCTGACATGATCGAACTCCGTCCCTCTCAGCCACCCGGCCGGGTGGCCCAGTACCCTCGGACGCCGGACGGCATCCTTGCAAGGATGATTATGAGCCTTGCCGAGGGTTTCGCCAGAGACGGATTTGGCGCATCCTCATGTGGCTTTGAAAATTTCGTCCGCTGGACCAGTTACAGGGAAGCGGTTCAATCCGACCTTATCTGGTAGGACCAGACTTATCTAGTAGAACCAGACTGGGCACCGCCGGCGATCCGAGCGGCCGGCCAGGGAATTCAGGGAGAGAAAGATGAACGTCGCCCCGGGTAAGAATGCCGTCAGCACCATCCCGTTCGACCACGCCAGGGTCGATCGGCTGATGGAGGAGGCCGGCATCGATGTGCTGCTCGCAACCTCCAAGCACAATACGCAATATCTGCTTGGCGGCTACAAGTTCATCTTCTTCGCCGCCATGGATGCGATCGGCCACAGCCGCTATCTGCCTATCGTTGTCTACGAGAAGGGCGGGCCGGACCACGCCGCCTATATCGGCAACCGCATGGAGGGCGCCGAGCACCAGAATAACCCGTTCTGGACGCCGACCTTGCACGCCGCCTGCTGGGGCACGCTCGACGCCGCCAATCTTGCAGTCGAACACCTGACGAAAATCGGCAAGGGCAACGCACGCATCGGTATCGAGCCGGCTTTCCTGCCGTCGGATGCCTACACGCTGATCCGCAAGGCGCTGCCGGATGCCAAGCTGATCGATGCGACTGATATGCTGGAGCGGATGCGGGCGATCAAAACCGAAGCTGAGCTGGAGAAGCTGCGCATCGCCTCCGAACTGATCACCGATTCCATGCTGGCGACCATTGCCTGGGCACGCGAAGGCACGACCAAGACCGAGATCATCGAGCAATTGCGGCGCGAGGAGACCAATCGCGGCGCGCATTTCGAATATTGCCTGCTGACGCTGGGCGCCAGCCACAACCGCGCCGGCTCGCCACAGGCGTGGAAGAAGGGCGAGGTGATGTCGATCGACTCAGGCGGCAACTATCATGGCTATATCGGCGACCTCTGCCGCATGGGCATTCTGGGCGAGCCGGATGCCGAACTCGAGGATCTTTTAGCCGAGGTCGAGACGGTGCAGAAGGCGGCCTTTTCCAAGGTACGCGCCGGCACACTCGGCGGTGATATGATCTCCTATGCGGAGGGCGTGCTGAAGAAATCCAAGGTTGCGCCCTATACCGATTTCTTCGCCCACGGCATGGGGTTGATAACGCATGAGGCGCCATTTCTGATGACCAACCATCCGGTGACCTATGAAGGCACCTATGCCGAAAAACCGCTGGAGAAAAACATGGTGCTCTCGGTCGAGACGACGATGCTTCACCCGACGCGCGGCTTCATCAAGCTCGAGGACACGCTGGCGGTGACCGAGACCGGCTACGTCATGTTCGGCGACCGGGGCAGGGGCTGGAATAGAGGTGGAGTTTGACAGCCCTGCAATGAAGGCGCTGCCCCCTCACCCGGATTGCCAACCGAATTGCAAAGGGCAATTCGGGACAATCCGACCTCTCCCCGAAGGGAGAGGAGATCGCCAGCGACGGCGCCTACCTCTTCTCCCCGCGGGGCCCCGAGGGGAGAAGGTGGCCGCCCACGGGTCTTGCCTCCGGCAAGCCCGAGGACAGGCTCCGCGGCCGGATGGGGGGCAACTCCAAATGCGATTAGCCCTGCCGCAAACAAGTAGGCGGGTGTGCAGAGATCACTTCCCGCCCGGCGGCAGCAGCCTGAAATCCGGCAGGTCACGCAGCGCCAGTTCCGGCCCGGCCGGCGAATAGACGACGAAGAGCTGCATGGGCACATCGCCGGTGTTCAGCGTCGAATGGAAGCGGCTTTCCGGCACATAGATGGTGCAGCCGGGGCCGACCTTCTCAACGACCGGATTGCCGTCCTCGTCCTCGACCATCTGCTCGCCATTGCCTGATATGACGAAGATGATCTCTTCCGCACCAGGATGGTTGTGGCGCGTGTGACCCTTGCCGGATGGAAGGTCGACGACGCCGCCGGAAAAGCGCGTGGCGCCGTTCACCTCGGGCGCCACCGTCAGCGAGAGTCTGCCCCAGTCGAAGCCGAAGGCGCTGACATCCTTCGGGTAGACAAACACCTTGCTCTTGTCGGTCATCGTCTCATCCCTTCTTTTTCTTCGCGGTCGTCTTGGCACCAAGCGTGACCGCCTTGAAATCGGCAGTCTGCCTGGCGATCGCCGCTTCCGCCGGCAGCCGCTCCATCGAGCTTGCCCCGTAAAAGCCGTGCAGGCCCTTGCAGCGTTCGAGGATGTAGCGGGCATCGTCCGGCATCGAGATCGGCCCGCCATGGCAAAGCAGAATGACATCCTTGCGCACGGCACGCGCCGCTTCAGCGATCGCGTCGATCTCCGTCACGCAGTCGTCGAGCGATTTGGCCGACGTCGCACCGATCGAGCCGCCGGTGGTCACCCCCATATGAGCGACGACGATGTCGGCGCCGGCCTTGGTCATGGCGCGCGCTTCATCGGGGTTGAACACATAGGGCGTGGTCAGGAGATCGAGCTCGTGTGCTGCGGCGATCATGTCGACCTCGAGCCCGAAGCCCATGCCGGTTTCCTCGAAACTCTGCCGCATCTGGCCGTCGAACAGGCCGATGGTTGGAAAGTTCTGCACGCCGGAAAAACCCATCGTCTTCAGCTCGGCCAGCAGCAGCGGCATGATGACGAAGGGATCGGTGCCGTTGACGCCGGCCAGCACCGGCGTCTTCTTCACCACCGGCAGCACCTCGCAGGCCATTTCCTTGACGATCTCGTTGGCGTTGCCATAGGCGAGCAGGCCGGCAGCCGAGCCGCGGCCGGCCATGCGGTAGCGGCCGGAATTGTAGATGATGATCAGGTCGATGCCGCCGGCCTCCTCGGCCTTGGCCGACAGCCCGGTGCCGGCGCCACCGCCGACGATCGGCACGCCGCCGGCCATCATCTTGCGGAACTTTTCCAGGATCTTCTTGCGCGGTATGGCGGGCATGGCTTCGTCTCTCACTGTCTGGCGATGTCGAGGAAAGCCGCAACCGCAGCCTTGGCGAATTCGGGATCGTTGATGTGCACCGGCAGGCGGATCACGCGACGCGTGTTATCCGGCATGATCGTGCGCTCGATGGCCTCGAAGAGTGCTGCATCGGCTTCAGGGTCAAAGAAGGCGCCGCCGTCAATGTCGAGCGCCGATACGCCCTTTTCGGGGATGAGGAACCGGACCGGACCGTCGCAGAGGCTCAGTCTCGCGCCGATCCATTCGCCGATTTTGCGGCTTTCTTCCGGTGTCGTGCGCATCAGCGTCACGTTCGGATTGTGCTCGTAAAACAGCCGCCCGCTATAGCGTTCCGGAATGGTCGACGGCGCCCAGAAATTCACCATATCGAGCGCGCCGACCGAGCCGACATAGGGCAGTTTCGTGCGGGCGATCGCGCCGAAGCGGTCTTCGGTCGCCGGCAGAACGCCGCCAAACAGGAGGTCGCAGACTTCTGTCGTCGTGATGTCGATGACGCCGGACAGCAAGCCGCTGTCGGCCAGCTTCTCCATGCTGCGGCCGCCGGTCCCGGTGGCGTGGAAGACCATGCAGTCATAGGTCGAACGAAGCTGCTCGGCGATGGAAGTCACGCATGGCGTTGTGACGCCGAACATGGTGAGGCCAATCGACGGTCTGCCGTCGGGTGGCGGCGGCGGTTTTGCAGCCATGCCTGCTATCGCCTGCGCGGCATTGTGCAGCACGACACGAGACAGCCGGTTCAGGCCGGCCATATCGGTCACCGACGGCATCATGACGATGTCGGAGACATCGACGTAAGGTGCAGTGTCGCCCGAGGCGAGCGTCGAGACCATGATCTTGGGCAGGCCGAGCGGCAGCGCGCGCATGCCTGATGTGATGATCGAAGTGCCGCCACCACCGCCGATGCCGATCACACCTGATATATCGGTGCGCGATTGGACAAACCGGGTGAAGGCGATGGCCATTGCCGCCACCGCGGTTCCGCGATCGTCGCTGCCCAGCACGGCACCGCTGCCATCGGGATGATGGCCGGCGACCTCTTCGGCCGAGACATCGACCGGCACGGTCGCATTGCGCGTTCCGACGTCGACGCGGGCGACAGCAGCACCGGTGGCTGCGACCGCATCGGCCAGAAAGGCGAGTTCCTCACCCTTGGTGTCGGCGGTGCCCACCACATAGACGCGCTTCATTGCGTTTCCCCGGTTCTAGGCGCGCTCGGTGTTGCCGCCTGCCGCTCTTTGCCCGGCCGTTCAGCATCGCGAAGGCCATTGCAATTTTTTGAGACGCGCGTATCGTATTGACATGAATGTCTCACGTCAACAAGCGGCGGTTTCCGACGATGCCGGTTCTGGGGCCGCACGTGGACCGCGCGCCCGCACAAGACGGTTGATGCTGGAGACGGCGACAAGGCTGATGCAGGCGGGCGCCACGCCTTCAGTCAGCGAGGTCGCCGAAGCGGCGGAAGTCTCCCGCGCCACCGCCTATCGGTATTTTCCAAGCCAGACGGCGCTGGTCCAGGCGGTGGTCGACGAAGGACTCGGGCCGATCCTCACCTGGAAATCGGCCTCGACCGATCCCGAGCGCCGCGTCGCCGAACTGTTCGATACCGCCATGCCGCGCATCGAGGCCTTCGAGGCGACCTTCAAGGCGGCGCTGAAGCTGTCGCTCGACCAGTGGGCGCGGCGGCAGGCAGGCACGTTGGGCAGCGAGCCGACCTTCACGCGCGGCCATCGTGTGGATCTGCTCAAGGACGCGATCGCACCGCTCAAGAACCGGCTGCCGCCACGCGAATTCAAGCGCCTGGCACAGGCCCTGTCGTTGATCTTCGGCGTCGAAGTGCTCATCATACTGAAGGATATATGGGGGCTGGACAGCCGCAAGATGATGTCGGTAGCGCAATGGGCAGCCGGCGCCCTGGTACGGGCTGCAGTGATGGAATCGATGACCGGAGGAGATAGAAGCGCGCCGGCGACAGCTACGGAATAGCATCGATCTGGTTCGACCAGATGGGGATGCCCACTACCGACAATAGCCGATATGCCGTAGCGCGAACAAGAGCCTTGTGTATCAACGAGTAGGAAAATTTAAGAAAAACAGACAGATGTTGCTGGAATCCGCTTGTCCGAGGCGCTGGCATCGTCCAAGAAAGAGCTTGACGTGCGTCCGAAATTGGTAATACCAGATCAGGACAATATAGCGGATTAAAAGTGAGGGCTGCGATCCATTTTCCGGCTGGGCGAGGAGGCTCAAAAACCGGAATGTTGCCATCACGGGAGGAACTACCAGGGTCGGCCTCGCCGCCGGCTCGCATGATACGGTAGAATGCGCACAAGGGAGGAAATCATCATGCGCAAGACAATGACCAGTATGCTTGCTGGTATCGGCTTAGTGCTCGCCTGCGGAACGTCCGTCTACGCGCAGGATAAGGAACTCACCATATTCTGGGCTGAATGGGATCCGGCGAACTATTTGCAGGAACTCGTCAACCTTTACGAGGCCGAAAGCGGCGTGAAGGTCACGGTCGAGACGACGCCGTGGCCAGATTTCCAGACCAAGGCCTTCACCGAATTCAACGCCAAGGGCAGCGCCTACGACATGGTCGTCGGCGACTCGCAGTGGTTAGGGGCAGCTTCCGAGGGCGGTCACTATGTCGATCTGACGGAGTTTGTGAAGAACAACAAAGTGCTGGAGACGATGGCCCCGGCGACTGTCAAATTCTATTCCGAATACCCGGGCAACAGCGGCAAATACTGGTCGATTCCGACTGAGGGCGACGCCGTCGGCTGGTCCTATCGAAAGGACTGGTTCGAAGACCCGAAGGAAATGGAAGCCTTCAAAGCCAAGTACGGCTATGACCTTGCCGTGCCGAAGACTTGGAAAGAAATGACCGACATCGCGGAGTTCTTCAACCGACCCGACCAGAACCGCTACGGCATCGCAATCTACACCCAGAACCAATATGATGGTCTCGCCATGGGCGTCGAGAATGCGATCTTTTCCTACGGCGGGGAACTTGGCGATTATGCGACCTATAAGGTGGACGGAATCATCAACTCGGACAAGAACGTCGCGGCGCTCGAGAATTACCGCAAGCTCTTCGGCTTCACGCCGCCCGGATGGACCAACGCCTTCTTCACCGAGGACAACCAGGCGATCACCGAGAACCTGGCGGCGATGAGCATGAATTATTTTGCCTTCTTCCCGGCCTTGGTGAACGAGGCGTCGAACCCGAACGCCAAGGGCACGGGCTTCTTCGCCAACCCGGCTGGCCCCGGGGGTGACCAGTTCGCCGCGCTCGGCGGTCAGGGCATCTCAATAGTCTCCTATTCCGAGAATAAGGAAGAGGCGATGAAGTTCCTCGAATGGTTCATCAAGGACGAGACCCAGAAGAAATGGGCCGAGCTCGGCGGCTACACTTGCAATAAGGCGGTGTTGGAGAGCGCCGAGTTCCAGAACGCGACGCCTTACAACAAAGCTTTCTACGAGACCATGTTCAAGGTGAAGGATTTCTGGGCGGTGCCGGAATACGCCGAGCTGTTGCAGCAGCTCAACCAGCGCGTCTATCCGTACGTCGTGAACGGTCAGGGCACTGCAAAGGAGACGCTTGACGCACTTGCAGCCGACTGGAACGCGACGTTCAAGAAGTACAACCGCATGCAGTAAAGCGCGGCTTGATCTCGGAGGGGGCGGTCGCCCGCCCCCTCCGTTTCCGTTTCAAGAACCGAAATTCAAGAAGAAGACTGGGAAAGAACGGTCCATGGCCACCACAGTCATAGCGACGTTGGATCCAAAATCGCGCGCCGCCTCCCATGGCATGAGCGACATCACGATCCGCAACCTCTTCATCATACCGACGATCCTATTCCTGATCATCTTCAACATTTTTCCGCTGATCTATTCGCTCGGTTACTCCTTCACCGACTTTCGTGCATCGACCAGCGCGGCTGCGAATTTCGTCGGACTGCAGAATTATCGCGAGCTGCTCAACGATCCCTACATCTGGAACAATTTCGCGGTCACGGCAAAATACGTGATCGTCTCGGTCGTCGGCCAGGTCGTGGTCGGCTTCGGCACGGCGATGCTCCTCAATCGCGACATTCCCTTAAAGGGGCTGATCACTACGCTGCTGCTTTTGCCCATGATGCTGTCTATGGCCGTCGTCGGTCTGTTCTGGAAACTGCTCTACGACCCGTCCTTCGGCATTATCAACTACGCGCTGGGCCTTGGGAAATTCGAATGGGTCGGAAATGCCGACATGGCTCTCTACGCGATCGCCATGACTGACATCTGGATGTGGGCGCCCTTCGTCATGCTGCTGTCGCTCGCCGGCCTGTCGGCAGTGCCGAAGCATCTTTACGAGGCGGCCGCGATCGACCGCGCCGGTTCGCTCTACACTTTCTTCCGCATCACGCTGCCACTGGTCGCGCCCATCCTGATGATCGCGATCATCTTTCGCACCATGGAGGCGTTCAAAACCTTTGATCTTGCCTATGTGCTGTCGACGCAGCCAACCACCGAGGTGATCTCGATCCGGCTCTACAAGATGGCGTTCCAGGAATGGCAGACCGGGCGCTCCTGCGCGCTCGCCTACATCGTGCTGATCATGGTCCTGGCGATCACCAATATCTACGTCAAATACCTGAACAAGGTGAAGGAGCGCTAGAATGGCCGCCGTCACCACCTCTGCCGAGCGTTCGCTCAACAAGCTCGCCATCGTCGGTGTGCTGATCGTCACGATGATCTTCCTGGCGCCGATCTACTGGATAGCCTCGACGGCGTTCAAGCCGCGCAATCTCGCCACCACTATCCCGCCGACAGTGGTCTTCCAGCCGGAGATATCGCCCTTCGTAAAGCTGTTCACCAAGCGGTCGCAGTTGCGCACTGCGCCGACGCCGGAACAATACGCCGCCGCCCCGTGGTGGGAGCGGCTGGTGTTTGACGGCGGCGAGAAGGTGGTGCGCTCGGGCAGGGGCGAGGTGCAGTGGTCCGGCTATCCGAGCCGTTTCATGAATTCGCTGATCGTGGCCATCACCTCGACGATCCTCGCCGTCGGCATGGGCACCTTCACGGCTTACGGGTTCTCGCGCTTCAAGATAAAGGGGGAACAGGACCTGCTGTTCTTCATCTTGTCGACGCGCATGCTGCCGCCAGTGGTGGTGGCGATCCCGATGTTCCTGATGTACCGGGCCGTCGGCCTCAACGACACGCATTGGGGCCTGATCATCCTCTACACCGCCTTCAATCTCAGCTTCTCCGTATGGCTGATGAAGGGGTTCATGGACGAAATTCCGAAGGAGTACGAGGAGGCGGCACTCGTCGACGGTTATACGCGCATGGAGGCCTTCTTCAAGATCGTGCTGCCGGAGGCGGCCACCGGCATCGCCGCCACCGCCGTGTTCTGCTTCATCACCGCGTGGAACGAATATGCGTTCGCGCTGATCATGACCAACCGACGCGCCCAGACGGCGCCGCCGTTCATTCCAAGCCAGGTCGGTTCCGGGTTGCCCGACTGGACGGTCATCGCGGCCGGCACCTTCCTGTTCCTGCTGCCGGTCGCCATCTTCACCTTCCTGTTGCGCAACCACCTCCTGCGCGGCATGTCCTTCGGAGCGATTCGCAAATGATCCGCCATGCTACAATCCAGCGCACGGCCGAGATCGTGATGGTGCTCGGCATCATCGCGCTCTGCCAGCCGTGGAATCTCTTCCTGCACCGCTACGGGCTGACGATCATCATCGTCGGGCTGCTGACGTTCATGATCACCGGCTGGGTCGGTCCGAGGCAGAAGCCGCAGGCGACTGGCGCGCCGGAAAAAGAAGGTCACCCATGACCCAGATCGAGCTTCGTGGCGTCCAGAAATTCTTTGGCGCCGTTCAGGTCATCAAGGATCTCAATCTCAAGATCGATGACAATGAGTTCATCGTGCTGCTCGGCCAGTCGGGCTGCGGCAAGACGACGACGCTTCGGGCCATCGCCGGGCTGGAGACGATCGACGGCGGCGATGTCCTCATCGACGGCAAGCCGGTGCAGCATCTCAAGGCCGCCGACCGCGACATCGCCATGGTCTTCCAATCGTTCTCGCTGTATCCGCATATGAGCGTCTACGAGAACATCGCTTTTCCGTTGCGCGCCATGCGCAAGAGCAAGGCGGAGATCGACGGCGAGGTGCGCTCGGTCGCCAAAGTGCTGCAGATCACCGACCTGCTCGGCAAGAAGCCGTCGGCGCTGTCGGGCGGTGACATGCAGCGCGTGGCGATCGGCAGGGCGCTGGTGCGGCGGCCGAAGGCGATGCTGATGGACGAGCCGATCGGCGCGCTCGACGCCAAGCTGCGCGAGGAGATGCGCGCCGAGATCAAGCGGCTGCATATCAAGCAGGGCTCGACCACCATCTACGTCACCCATGACCAGATCGAGGCGATGAGTCTTGCCGACCGCATCGTCATCATGCATGAGGGCGTTCTGCAACAGGTAGGCAGCCCATCGGAAGTGTATACGCACCCGGCCAATCTGTTCGTCGCGCAATTCGTTGGCTCGCCTGTGATGAACGTCGCCAACGCGGCGGTGACGATGAACGGCTCCGGCGCCAGGGTCACCCTCGACGGGGCCGCGGAAGGGTTCCTTTTCCCGGCCGAACTGGTCGGCCAACTCGACGCCGCGAACGTCGGGCAGGACCGCCTTGCGCTCGGCATCCGCCCCGAAGGAGTGATAGTCGCGCGCGAGGCGGCGGACGGTTATCTGCCGGTCGAGGCGCACATCATCGAACCGCTTGGATCCTACGACATTGTCGACCTCAAGGTTGGGGCACAGATGTTGCGCGCCCGCACCCGTTCCGGTTTCGTCGGCAAGCCGGGGGTCCAGGTCTTCGCCAAGCTCGACCCGGCGCAGGCGCACTTCTTCGACACGACAAGCGGCAATTCGCTGGGGGTGAGACTCTGATGGCCCATATCCAGCTCAAGAATATCTCGAAGACATTCGGCAATCACACCGCATTGACCGGGCTCAATCTCGACATTGCCGACGGCGAGTTCTTCGTGCTGCTCGGCGAGACCGGCGCCGGCAAGACGACGACGTTGCGCATGATCGCCGGCCTGGAAAAGCCGGACGAGGGTCAGATATTCATTGACGGCGCTGATGTCGCTGACTGGGGTGCGGCCGAGCGCGACGTGGCACTGGTTCTGCAGCAATACTCGCTTTATCCACGCTACACGGTGCGCGAAAACCTCGAATTTCCGCTGAAGCCAAAAATCCGCCGCATCGAGCCCGACGAGATCAAGACGCGCGTCGATCGCGTTGCCAGGACCTTGCGTATCGAGCATCTGCTCGACCGCAAGACGGATCGCCTCTCTGGCGGCGAGATGCAGCGCGTCTCGATTGGTCGCGCCATCGTCAGGAAGCCCCGCGTATTCCTGATGGATGAGCCGCTGTCGGCGCTCGATGCCAAACTGCGCGAGGCGCTGCGCACCGAGCTGAAGAACATCCAAATGAACCTTGGTCAGACCTTCCTGTTCGTCACGCACGACCAGATCGAGGCGATGTCGATGGGCGACAAGGTTGGCGTGCTCAACCATGGCCACATTGTCCAGACCGGCACGCCGTATGAGATCTACAACAATCCGCGCGACACCTATGTGGCGAGCTTCGTCGGCTCGCCGCCGATGAACCTCATCGACGGCAAGCTGGTCAACGGCCGCGCCGTGATGGCGCCGCTGAATTTCGAGCTGCCTTTTACGGGGGGTGCCAAGACGAGCGGTGCGACCGACGGTCGCCCGCTCGTCTTCGGTATTCGTCCCGAGGATGTCTATCTCGAGAGCGGGGCGCCGGTGGAAGCGCGCGTCCACGATGTCGAGAACCATGGCGTCGAAAAGATCCTGACGCTGCGGGTCGGCGACGCCATGCTGCGGGCCACGGTGCCGGCCAGAACCGATGTCGAAATCGAGCAGCCGGTGCGCTTTGCCTGGGATCCGGACAAGGTGGTGCTGTTCGACAAGGATAGCGGAATAAGCCTCCGTCACGCGGGCTAAAGCGCGTCGCGTTTGACCGGCCCCATGCGACGCGCTTTAGGTTGTTGTTTTATGCATGTCGTTATCGCAAGACCGCTGCACAGGCGCGACATGCATTAAGCGCGTCTGTTGGGTGGAGACGCTAAGCGGCTTGAAGTCTCTGGCCAGGCTTAGCCGGCTTGACGGGTCTCAGCCTGTTCCTCGGCCCGGAAATGGCTGGGAGCCGATCCGATGACGCGCTTGAACGCCCGACTGAAGGACGCGTCGGATTCATAGCCGAGGCGCGCGGCGACGACGGAAATCTTCAGCCGGTCGCGGACCAGCCATTGCCGTGCCTGGTGCATTCTCACCTGGGTGACATATCTCGCCGGGGTTTCGCCGACGATCGTTGCGAAGCGCTCGGCGAAACCCGATCGCGAGGCGCCCATCATCCTGGCGAGCGTTTCCACGGTCCAATCGCGGTCCGGTTCGAGGTGGATCGCGGCCAGCACGCGCCCGATCTCGCGGTCTCTCACCGCCGCAATCCATCCGGACGAGTCGCCGCAGCCGCGCTCAACCCATGAGCGGATGATGGTGGCGGCGAGCACATCGGCAAGCCGGGCCAGAATGCCGCCGGAGCCGACGCGCTCCATCGTCACTTCGCGCGCCATCGCCTCCAGCAGATGCGGGATACCAGGTTCATAGGCTTCCAACTCGTGCGCGCGCATGACATCCGGCATCATGCCGAGCAAAGGGTGCAAACCGTCGAGATTGAAATACATGCTGCCAAAAAACAGCAGCGTCCCCGGCCGACAGCCTTCGTTGGACAGGCAGTAAACGCCCTTGCAGACCTCTGCGACCTCATAGCCCTGGATCGGCGAAGCCTCAGTGCCCGGCTCGCTCGCCAGGACGTGTGCGGCACCGCGCGGCAGCAGCACCGCGTCGCCCGCCTTGAGCTCGACCCATTCGCCGGACGGCTGCAGCAACCAGCATCCTGTGCGGCCGATGAAGTGAAACCGCGCCGCCGTCTGAGCCGGAAACTGGAGGCCCCAGGGCTCCTGCATTTCACAGCGGCCATATTCGACGCCGTCGAGCCGTAACCCGCGCAATATGTCTGTCAGCGGATCGCCGGTAACCGGAACTTTGGACGAATGGTCAAGCATGATGGTGTTTCTAGCATGGAAACTCCAGACGGTCACTCCCTATGTTGCACTGCAGCCAAATGTTGCGCTGCAACCAGATCGGAGATCCCATCATGACCGAACCCGCGACAGGCGTCATCGACGCCGTTCTCGATCCCGCGGAAACCGACGAACGAGCCGAGCCGGCGTGGGGGGCGGTCGTATCTCTCGCGCTCGGTGTGTTTGGGCTGGTGACGGCAGAATTCCTGCCTGCCAGCCTGCTGACGCCGCTGGCGCAGGATCTCGGTGTGACCGAAGGCACTGCCGGCCAAGCGGTGACGGCAACCGCCGTCGTCGGCGCGATAGCCGCTCCGACTATGGCCATCATCACCAAACGGCTGGACCGCAGGCTCGTCATGTGGGGACTGACCGTGCTCCTGATCCTGTCGAACCTCTTGGCGGCGTTTGCGTCCTCGCTTCCCGTTCTTCTGATCGCCCGCATCATGCTCGGGATCAGCCTCGGCGGGTTCTGGTCGATGTCGGCGGCTATGGCGATGCGGCTTGTCCCGATGCGGCTGATGCCTCGCGCCATGTCGATCATCCTCACCGGCGTTTCGGTGGCGACGGTCTGTGCCGCCCCGGTCGGTGCCTATGTCGGCGACATCTGGGGATGGCGAACGGCCTTCATGATCGCAGCGATTGTCGGCGCCCTGGCGCTGCTGGTGCAGATCGCCACACTTCCGAAGCTGCCGCCGGCGGGCGTGGCAAGCTTTCGGACCTTGCTGGAGGTAATAAAGCGGCCGATGATCAGGGTTGCGCTTCTGGTGGTCCTGCTGGTCGCCTCGGGACACTTTGCCGGCTTCACCTATGTCCGCCCGTTTCTTGAGAAGGTGCCCGCGCTGGACATCGAGACGATCTCGCTTGTGCTGCTCGCTTACGGCATCGGTGGCTTCTTCGGCAATTTTGCCGGCGGGTTCATGGCCGAACGCAGCCTCAAGACCGCCGTCGGCCTGGCGCCTCTACTGATTGCTGTGGCAGCCGCCTTGCTGCTTACTCTCGGAGCCTCGCCAGTCGTTGCGGCGATAGCGGTTGCCGCCTGGGGCTTTGCCTTCGGCGCGGTGCCGGTCGGGCTGCAAACCTGGCTGGTGCGAGCCGCTCCCGACCAGGCAGAAAGCGCCGGCGGACTGATGGTCGCCACGTTCCAGGTGGCCATCGCGCTGGGTGCCGTTTTCGGCGGCCTGCTGGTCGACAATGCCGGCGTTGCCAGTGCTTTCGCCTATTGCGGAATCGCGACGTTGCTGGCGGCCTTGGCGGCGTTCTTGCTCGGCCCGAGAAGCGCGACCTAAGCCATTCCGCGCGTCCGTCCAACGTAGGACGCCTCTTGCCTCCAAGAAATGGCCCGAAAATCGGTTATGATTTTCGGGCCGTGGCGATTGCGGCGACGAAACGGCCCAGACTGTCTTCGACGTAGGATGCAACTTCGACTTTCGGGTCGAAACTCCACCAAAGCAGCGAACCTTGCCAGTGCGATGCCATCAGCAGGCCGATATCCAACGGCGTGTTGGCCACCGAAGCAAAGCAAGAGTCGAGGATGTTGCACAAGGATGCCTTCCACGATGCCCCGCGCGCGCGAAGCACCGGATCGCGCAGATCTTCACGCAGGACGAGCAGGCCCTCGGCATAGGATTCGATGCCGCCATAGTCACGCGATAGCGCCACCAACAATCCGATCGCGCCAGCAGGGGTTCTCTGTATCGCACCGGCGAGCTTTATCGTCTTCTCATCCAGCCTATCCCATGCCTGCAGCAAGGTTCTTTGCCTGAGCGTAGCCTTGTTCTTGAAACGCTGCACCAGGGTCGAGCCGGAAAGTCCGCAAGCCTTGGACAGCCGTTCGAATGTGAGGCTCTCCGGGCCATGCTCGTGGATCAGCCGGTGCGCCGCTTCCAGCACGTGCTCGTCGGATTGCGTTTTTTGCCGAGGCATCTTGACATCCATTTATAACCGAATGATCATTTATATATCATGGCGTTGAAGAAAGCCAGCGTTTGGTTGGTCGGAGTCTGGGGAGTTCAATGACGCTTGAGGGAAAAGTCGCCTTGGTCGCGGGTGCAACGCGCGGTGCGGGGAGAGGTATTGCGGTCGAACTGGGCGCCGCGGGCGCGACGGTTTATGTCACAGGGCGGACGACACGCATGCATCAGTCCGAATACGCCCGCCCGGAAACCATCGAGGAAACGGCGGAGCTTGTTTCAGCGCAAGGCGGCCATGGCATCGCTGTGCAAGTCGATCATCTGGTTGTGGAAGACGTGCGCAAGCTGGTCGACCGGATACGTACCGAGCAGGGCCGCCTCGATGTGCTGGTCAACGACATCTGGGGCGGGGAGAAACTGTTTGAATGGAACAAGCCGGTTTGGGAGCATGATCTCACGAATGGTTTGCGCATGTTGCGGCTGGGCATCGACACGCATCTGATCACCGCGCATTACGCGCTGCCGCTTCTGATTGAGCGCCCGGGCGGGCTGCTTGTCGAAGTCACCGACGGCACAGCCGAGTATAATGGAGACCACTATCGGCTTTCCCCGTTCTACGACCTCGCCAAAGTGTCGGTGACCCGCATGGCCTGGGCCCATGCTCAGGACCTTGCCCCGCACGGTGCCACCTCGATTTCGCTGACACCCGGCTGGTTGCGTTCGGAAATGATGCTCGAGGCATTCGGCGTCACGGAGGACAACTGGCATGATGCGACAGCGAAAGTGCCGCATTTTGTCATCTCGGAGACGCCGCGCTTTGTCGGGCGCGCGGTGGCGGCGCTTGCGGCGGACCCGGATCGTTCGCGCTGGAACGGACAGTCGCTGTCGAGTGGCGGGCTGGCGCAGTTCTACGGTTTTACCGATCTCGACGGCTCGCGGCCCGATGCGTGGCGCTATGTTCCCGAGGTTCAGGACGCCGGCAAACCAGCCGATGTGACGGGGTACCGTTAGACCGCTCGAACGCTGGGAGCCGGCAATAGTTTCGGTTTCAGGCCGCGCGGCCGTCGAAGTCGAGAACCGGCACAGCGGCAAGGTCCAATCCGTCGATGCAATGGATATTGACGTAGGCGCTTCGTTCGCTCCCTTCGCTGACATCCTCGGCGAAGGGGTGAATGCCGCAGGTCCGGCAGAACCGGTGGGCGATGACATGGTTGCCGAAAGTGTACCTGCCAAGATCGTCGCCCCAGGCAAGCACCTGCAATGCCTCGTGCGGCACCGCCCATAGCAGCGCGCCCTTGCGCGAGCAGATCGAGCAATTGCATCGCACGGCTCCGGTCAGATCGCCTTCGACCTCGAAGGCGATCTTGCCGCAGTGGCAGCTGCCTTTGTAGAGCATCAGGTCTCCTCCTTCCGTTCGACAGGGGTGCAAATGTGCTTTTGCCGGGTTATGTCTCTGCAGGCCATGCACCAGTCGTTGCCTGTAAGACGTTGCAGGCGTCCGGAGTCCGACACCGAAAATGCAATCCGTCCGCGACCGCCTCGAAGTCGTCCTTTCGCGTCTCGCCGTCCGCGCGGACAATGAAAGCGTATTCGTAAAGCTCTATCCGGAGGCCGCACGGGCAGCAGCCGATGCCGCCGATACCAGGCGCAGAGCCGGCGTGACGCTCGGGCCGCTCGACGGAACAATTCTGTCGATCAAAGACCTGTTCGATGTCGCCGGCGAGCCGACCACGGCCGGTTCGTTGCTGCTCAGCACCGCGGCGCCGGCGCTGCGGGATGCCGTCATCGTGCAACGATTGCGGCAGGCGGGCGCCGTCATCTTCGGCAAGACCAACATGACTGAATTCGCCTTCACCGCGATCGGCGTCAACCCGCATTACGGCACGCCCGGCAATGCGACCGACGCCAGCCGGATTGCGGGCGGCTCATCCTCCGGCGCCGGTGTTTCCGTTGCCGAAGGCACGAGCGAGATCTCGATCGGTTCCGACACCGGCGGTTCGGTGCGCATTCCGGCATCGCTGAACGGTGTCGTCGGCTTCAAGCCGACGGCGCGGCGCGTGCCGCGCGATGGCGTCTTCCCGCTATCGGCCACGCTGGACTCCATTGGCCCGCTCGCGCGCACCGTTGCCGAATGTGCCGCAGCCGACGCGGTGATGGCCGGCGAAGAGTTCGCGGCACTTGTTCCGCTCTCGCTTGCCGGACTGCGCATCGGTGTTCCGCGCGGCGCGCTCTTCGAGGATACGGAAGAAGAGGTCGCAGCAGCGTTCGACCGATGTGTTCACAAGGTGGAACTCGCGGGTGCACGCCTCGCTGATCTGTCCATCGATGACCTCCTTGCCGATTTGCGCGCGGTAACCAGGCGGGCCTCGATCGCGGCAATGGAGGGTGCCGAGGTCCATGCAGATTGGCTGGCGACTGGCGCGACGACACCGGTGGATCCGCGGGTGAGCGAGCCGTTGTCACGCGCTGCCGCCGTTCCGGCCACGGCCTATATAAGGGCAATCCGCCGCCGCAGGGCGCTTGTCGCGGCCATGGACGAGCGGCTGGCGTCTGTCGATGTGCTGGCCCTGCCGACCACACCGGTCACCGCACCGACAATCGTGTCGATGACCAGCGACGAAGTTCTATGTGAGCGTATGGAAGGCCTTCTGCTGCGCAACACGCAGGTCGCCAACCAGTTCGACCTCTGTGCGATCTCGCTGCCGATGCCGGGAATGGCGCGCCCTGCCGGGCTGATGCTGGTGGCGCGCAACGGCCACGACCACCGTCTCTTGCGTATCGCGGCGGAAGTCGAGGCACTGCTTGGCCGTGGATGATGTGAACGTCAATGCGACGAACAGTGGCCGCGTTCGCTATCCCTGGACGCGCGTTCGACACCGGTCGCGACCAGCCATGGCAAAGTGTATCGCTTGCCGTTGAGGGTCTGGGTCCGGGTCTCGATGGAGCCGACAACGACGACCTTGCCGGCGTAGAGCTTGTCAGAGAGATCGAGCGCCTTGTCCTCCTGCGGCAATCCATCGATGTCGATCGACACGCCCTTGATGATCTTGCCCGTGGCGAGATCGAGCGCGCTGTTCGACGGACAGGGCGCCATCACGCACCGCAGGCCGTCGTCGCAATAGACATAACTGCTCTCGGCCGCAGCGACCGAGGGCAGGACGCAGATCGAAACAAGCAGCGGCGTGCGGCGAAAAACGAGCATGGGGTGCAGCGTCGTGCAGAAATTGGGCGATACGGCGACGGCGTTACACGTCGGCCGGGAACCGTCGCCGGTAGTGCTCGACCACTTCGGGATTGCGCAGATTGACCGGCAATTTGTTGGCCAGCACCAGCAAGGTTTCATCAGCCGAACCAACGCCCATGCGCATCATCGACTGCTCGGTGATGCCGGCCATGTGCGGCGTGACAATGACATTGTCGAAGCCGAAATAGGCGTGATTGGGCGGCAGCGGCTGCGTCGCAAAGACATCGAGCGCGGCACCGCCGATACGGTCCTTCCGCAGCGCTTCGATCAGCGCATCGTCGTCGATCACCGGCCCGCGCGAAATATTGATCAGCAGCACGTGCGGCTTCATTCGACCGATGCGCTCGTGGTTGATCAGGCCGCGTGTCTCCGGTGTCAGCGGGCAGCACAGAACGATGATATCGCTCTGCTCGACCAGTGCGTCGATCGACAGAAAGCCGACCCTGTCCGGCGCCGGCCTCATGCTGCGCGTCGTCGCCACCACGTTCAGGTCGAAACCATGCGCCGCAATGTGGCCGACTGCCTGTCCGATGGCGCCGAAGCCGATAATGCCGATCGTTTTGCCGGCGAGCTCGCTGGCGAGAATGGTGTGGTCGCGACCGGCCAGCCAGCCCTTCGCCCGCAAGTCGCGGTCTACTACGCGGAAACGCCGAAGCAGCGCCAGGGCCGCGAACATCACGTATTCGGCGACCGACCGGGCATTGACCGCCGGCACGTTTGCCACCAGGACGCCGGCTGCCGTGGCGGCTTCCATGGGAACCATGTCGAGCCCGGCGCCGTGGCGGATTGCGGCCCGGAGCTTCGTCGCACGTTCGAAAAGCGCCGATGGCAGTGGCGCACGAACGATGATGATGTCGGCATTCCTCGCCTCAGTCGCCAGCGTGTCCGCATCGAGGGCGGAGGCGACGACGAGTTCACCGGCCCCAGTCAGCATGGCGGAGGCGCGCGGGTGAAGCGTGTGTGTCGTCAAGATTTTAGGCATGTCAGACCTGTTCGAGCGCTGGACTGTGAGGTTCTGCCCCGCCACCCTCGATCAGGCCCTTCCAGTAGCTTTCCGCGCCTTGCAGATGGGCGCTCATCAGCGCCTGGGCGAGGTTGCCGTCGCGGCGCAGCAGCGCCTCGTAGATCTGGATGTGCTCGGCATGCGAGCGCACGCTGCGTTCGGGATCGTTGAAATAAATCGGCAGGCGTTGTTCGCCCATCATGTAATAGACGCTGCATATGTTGTGAAAGACGCTGTTCTTGGTCGCCCGCACGATCTCAAGGTGAAATTCGCGGTCTTCCTTGGCGAGACCCTCGCCCGCCGCAATGCGGTCTTCCGAAGCCTTCAGGATTTCGCGCAGCCGCTCGAAATTTTCCTCGGTGGCACGCGAACAGGCAAGCTCGGCGGCCTTGATCTCGTGGATCTTGCGCAACTCGACCGTCTCGTAGATCTGGATCGGATCGAGCGGCAGGCCGGCCCTGGCAAAAAGCGCCATCGCCTCGACGCTGGCCTGCTTGGTGTCGATGTAGATGCCGGACTTGGCCCGGCGCTCGACGATGCGCATGGCTTCGAGGATAGCCAGCGCCTCGCGGATCTGGCCGCGGCTGACGACGAAATGCTCCGCCAGTTCTCGCTCCGACGGCGTTCGGCCCGTCGCCTTGTCGGAGTGGGAGAACAGATAGGCGGCGAGTTCCGCGAGAAGGTTCTTTTCTTTCATGATCAGCCGCGTAGCGCGTGCGCCTCCAGGAACCGTTCCGAAAGGGTGAATCCCAGTCCGGGCTTCTCGGGGATCGCTATCATACCGTCCTTTGCTTCGACAGTCTCCTCGATCAGATCGTGGATCATCGGGTTGGCGCCAAGCGAATATTCGACGGTAAAGCTAGCCGGCGAAGCAGCGCAGACATGCAGCCCGGCAAAGAAGCAAGGGGCGCCGGCCCACAGATGCGGCGCGAAGCGCAGATTGAAGGCGCTGGCGATGGTGCCGATCTTCATCGCCTCGCTGATGCCGCCGCAGAAGGCAGGATCCGGCTGGAAGATGTCGGCCGCTTTGAGCGTGGCGAGGTCGCGGAAGGCATAGCGCGTCGCCTCGCTCTCACCGGTGGCGATCGGGATGGAGCCGGACGCCCGCACTTCGGCCATCCCAGGCTTGTCGTCGGCGATGACCGGCTCCTCGAACCAGGCCAGATCGAGATCGCCGGCGAGATGGATGAAGCGTTTGGCTTCCGCCACCGTATAGGTGCCGTGCGCATCGACCATAAGATCGAGTTCAGGGCCGAGCGCCTGTCTTGCGGCGCGGACGCGGGCGGCCGAATTGTGCGGGGTGCCGTCCATCGCGCCGATCCGCATCTTCAGCGCCTTGAAGCCACCCTTGGCGATATAGGATTTCAACTGGTCGCCGATCGCTTCGGTGGGGGCCCAGCCACCGGAAGCGTAGGCCGGCATGCGATCGAGCTTGCGGCCGCCGAGCAGCCGCCAGACCGGAACCCCCAGCGACTTGCCCAGAATATCCCACAATGCGATGTCGACGGCGCTGATTGCGGCGACGCTGATGCCGCGCCGCGCCAGTTGCGGCATGGCGTGGCCGTTTTGCGCGGCGCTGTCGTGGCGCACGCCATTGTAAAGCATCTCCCAGATCACCCCGAGGTCGGCCGGATCGCAGCCGATCAGCTGCGGGCCGACCTCATGGTTCAGCATGTGGACGAGGGCGCCATAGCTGCCGGTGCTGCCGGCGGCATTCTTGCCTTCGCCCCAGCCGACCAGCCCATCGTCGGTCTCGACGCGCAGAATGGCGGCGTCGAACGTCGTCACCTGACCGAAGTCGCTGCGGTGCTGCCGTGCCGCTTCGATCGGTATGCGGACCCACCAGGCTTGGACCGTCTTGATGCGCATGTTCATCCTCTGCCCTGCCGCCGTTAGGGGCCGCCGTCGGGCGGAAAGGCTCGTTTCCAGAGATCGACTACTTGATCAGCGGCAGCAGCGTTTCGGCGGTGATGCGCATCTGGTCGGTGTAGAACTTTTCCGTGAGCACGCTGGAACCGTGGTCCTGGATGAATTTGAGCTGCTCCGGCGAGATGTCGACCGGGTTGCGTTCAACCATGTCGGGATAGGGAGCAGCCGGCGTGCGGTCGACAGGGGCGACGAACTCGTTGGTCAGCGCGCCGTCGTAGCCGACTTCCTTCAGGGTGCCAACGATCTTCGGCCAGTCGATCTGTCCGAGACCGGCGGCGAAGCGGTTGTTGTCAGCGACGTGGAAATCGAACAGGCGCTTTCCGACCTGCCGGATGGCATCGTAGACGTTAAACTCCTCCATATGGAGGTGATAGGCGTCAAGGCAGACACCGCATTCGGGGCTGACCGCATCGGCCAGCGCCATTGCCTGGGCGCCGCGGTTGAACAGATAGGTCTCGAAGCGGTTGAGCGGCTCTACCGCGATCTTGACGCCCACTTTCCTGGCATGGGTAAAGCATTCCCTGGTGGCGTCGACCACCCATTTCCATTCTTCTTCCTCGGTGCCGTCCGGCACCACCTTGCCGACGGTGGCGGGAACCAGCGTGATGATCTCGCCGTCGAGTTCGCTCACCATCGTCAGCACGTCCTTGACGTACTGCACCGAGCGCTCGCGCTGGCCCTGGTCCTTGGCGGCGAGGTTGCGCTCGCCCAGCATCAGCGTCACCGCCCCCCAGCAGCGGATGCCGTGCTCCTTCAGGAGGGCACGTGTCTCATTGATCTTGTATTGCGCGGGCTCGCCGGAAATCTCGATCGACTCATAGCCGAATTTCTTGATGCGTTTGAGCGTCGTCTCCAACGGTTCCGCCCGCATCCAGTTGTGCGTCGAAAGATGCATGGTCTGTCCTTCCCAGAATTCGCCTGTAACAATTCGCCTGCGACGCACTCCACCAGATTGCGTTGCATGGTTCCTCCCCAAGGCACTCCAGCATTTGTCGTAACTGGTTCGACCAATTGGGCGTGAAAAGAGGGTCTACAGCAATTTCATCTGGACGGCAAGAAATCCTGCACGGCAGCCCCGGCCCATGATTATTTCTTTGATTAAACTGGCGTATTTGCCCGCAGCCCGGTAATTTTCGCAGCGCTGGTTGCGAGCGGCGGCGCTTGACCAAACGACCATATTTGGTAATACCAGAATGGCGGTGCGCACTAGCGCCTGTCGAGAAAAGACCAAAGAGGCTGGCCCTGCTTTCAATCGGCGCTATGCTTGGTCGTGGATAAATTAGGGAGGATGCCGATGCCGTCGACAATGAAGGGTCCTGGGCTGTTTCTGGCGCAATTCGCGGGCGATGCCGCACCGTTCAACTCGCTGCCGTCGATCACCAGATGGGCGGCCGGGCTGGGCTATAAGGGCGTGCAGATCCCGACCTGGGACAGCCGGCTGTTCGACCTCGAGAAGGCGGCGTCCTCCCAGGCCTATTGCGACGAAGTGAAGGGCATCTGCACTGAGGCGGGCGTTGAGATCACCGAGCTGTCGACGCACCTGCAGGGGCAGTTGGTGGCGGTGCATCCGGCCTATGACGCGCAGTTCGACGGCTTCGCGCCGCCTGCGGTGCACAACAATCCTAAAGCCAGGCAGCAATGGGCCGTCGAACAGATGAAGTTCGGCGCCAAGGCTTCGAAAAATCTCGGGCTCAAGGCGTCGGTGTCGTTTTGCGGGGCGTTGGCCTTCCCCTACCTTTATCCTTGGCCGCAACGGCCGGCGGGGTTGATCGAGGAGGCGTTTTCCGAACTGGGAAAGCGCTGGAAGCCGATCCTCGACGTCTATGAGGACAATGGCGTCGATCTCGGCTACGAGATCCATCCGGGAGAGGACGTCTTCGACGGCGCGACCTTCGAGATGTTCCTCGACGCCGTGGGCGGCCACAGGCGCTGCAACATCAATTACGACCCGTCGCATTTCCTGCTGCAGCAACTCGACTATCTCGAATTCATCGACATCTATCACGAGCGGATCAAGGCGTTCCACGTCAAGGATGCCGAGTTCAATCCGACCGGCCGGCAAGGCGTCTATTCCGGCTATCAGAGCTGGACGAACCGGGCCGGGCGTTTCCGCTCGCTCGGCGATGGCCAGGTGGATTTCGGCGGCATCTTCTCCAAGCTCGCCCAATATGACTACGATTCATGGGCGGTACTGGAATGGGAATGCTGCCTGAAGCACCCCGAGGATGGCGCGGCCGAAGGCGCGCCCTTCATCCAGCATCACATCATCAGGGTGACGGACAAGGCATTCGACGATTTCGCCGGCGGCGCGACCGATAAAAAGGTGCTGCGCGCCATGATGGGAATCTAGCGCGATTTTCCCTCCCCCTCGAGGGGAGGGTCGATCCGCGCAGCGGATCGGGGTTGGGTCGCAGGGCGTAGAGCTCGGCATCAACCGACCCCTCCCGGCCCTTCGGGCCACCCTCCCCGCAAGGGGGAGGGGTATTTCAGACGAGGGAGAAAAATCATGGTCGGCGCATCGAAGTCGGAAACGGGAGGCGGCCCGATCCGCTACGGCATGGTCGGCGGCGGGCAAGGCGCCTTCATCGGCGCCGTGCACCGGATTGCGGCGCGCATGGACAATGAGTTCGTGCTGGTCGCCGGTGCCCTGTCATCCGACCCGGCGCGTGCCAAGGCTTCGGCCGCGGAGCTCGGGCTCGATCCGGCGCGCAGCTACGGCTCCTTCGCCGAGATGGCCAAGGCCGAGGCCAAGCGGCCCGATGGCATCGAGGCGGTGGCCATCGTCACGCCCAACAATGTCCATGTGCCGGCGGCGAAGGCGTTTCTCGAAGCCGGCATCCACGTCATTTGCGACAAGCCACTGGCGACGACGCTGGCGGAAGCGAAAAAGCTGGCGGCATTGGTCGAAAAGTCCGGCAAGGTCTTCGTCCTCACCCATAACTACACCGCCTATCCGATGGTGCGGCAGGCGCGCGAGATGGTGACCAAGGGGCAGCTCGGCGACATTCGCATCGTGCAGTCGGAATATCCGCAGGACTGGTTGACCGAGGACCTTGCCGCCACCGGCCAGAAGCAGGCAGCGTGGCGCTCGGATCCCAAACAGGCCGGCGCCGGCGGGGCGCTGGGCGACATCGGCACGCATGCCTATAATCTCGCGCGCTTCGTCTGCGGGCTCGAGCTCGATGAGCTTTCCGCCGATCTCGACGCCTTCGTGCCGGGGCGGCAGCTCGACGACAATGTCAATGTGATGCTGCGCTTCAAGCCGATCGGCAAGTCGCACCCGGCCAAGGGCATGTTGTGGGCGAGCCAGGTGGCGCCCGGCCACGAGAATGGGCTGAAGCTGCGTATCTACGGCTCGAAGGGCGGGCTTGAATGGGTGCAGGCCGACCCGAACTATCTCTGGTACACGCCGTTCGGCCAGCCGAAGCAGTTGATCACCCGAAACGGCGCCGGCGCGCTGCCTGTCGCCGGGCGTGTCAGCCGCGTTCCGTCAGGCCATCCGGAAGGCTATCTCGAAGGCTTCGCCAACATCTACCAGGAGGCGGCCCGCGCCATCCGCGCAGCGCGCCGCAAAGGCGGCAAGCCGGCTAAGGATGTCATCTTCCCGACCATCCAGGACGGTGTTGAGGGCATGGCCTTCATCGAAGCCTGCGTGAAGTCGTCGAAGAAGAATGGAGCCTGGACGAAACTTTAATCGCTGCGCCCGGTTAACGGGGGAGGCCCCCCCCCCCCCCATGAAAAACCAAAAATAAGCCAGCTGATCGGGTCCCCCAACCCACCACCCCCGGCGAGCAGAGAGGGGGGGCTGGGGGGGGGGGGAGGAGGA
>NZ_JBVVQC010000042.1:0-47129 GCF_055811515.1 Mesorhizobium sp. WSM4841 | reverse complement strand
CCCCTAGCCCCTCCCCCTTGTGGGGAGGGGCTAGGGGTGGGGGTAGCGCCGGTAGCTTTCGCCTCACCCTCTAACGATGTCGTACCCTCCCCCACATTGCCCTCGCCGGCCACTTTCAACCTGACGATGGGCGAACCGATCGCCACCGTGTCGCCGATCTCGGCGCCCAGCCAGAGGATCTCGCCATCGACCGGCGAGGGAATCTCGACCGTCGCCTTGTCGGTCATCACGGCGGCCAGCACCGCGTCCTCGCGCACGAGATCGCCGACCTTGACCTGCCATTCGACGAGCTCGGCCTCGGCGACGCCTTCGCCGACATCGGGCAGCTTGATCACATATTCGCCCATCGTCGTCAGGCCTCCATCGTTTCAACGAGCGCTCGGCCGAGCCTGGCCGGACCAGGAAAATAGTCCCACTCCTGCGCATGCGGATAGGGCGTGTCCCAGCCGGCGACCCGCGCCACCGGCGCTTCCAGATGATAGAAGCAGTTCTCCTGTACCAGCGCCGAAAGTTCGGCACCGAACCCGGATGTCAGCGTCGCCTCGTGCACGACCACGCAGCGGCCCGTCTTTTTCACCGAGCCGACGATCGTCTCGAGATCGAGCGGCAGCAGCGTCCTCAGATCGACGATCTCGGCGTCGATGCCGGTCTCCTCGGCCGCCGCCTGCGCGACATAGACCATCGTGCCATAGGCAAGCACGGTGACATCGGCACCCGGCCGGCGGATCACCGCCTTGCCGAGCGGGACCGTGTAATGCCCGTCCGCGACCTCGCCGAGCTCATGCTTCGACCACGGCGTCACCGGGCGCTCGTGATGGCCGTCGAACGGACCGTTGTAGAGCCGCTTCGGCTCCAGGAAGATCACCGGGTCGGGATCCTCTATCGCCGCGATCAAAAGGCCCTTGGCGTCGTTCGGGTTGGACGGCACGACGACCTTCAGGCCGGAGACATGCGTGAATAGAGCCTCCGGGCTCTGGCTGTGGGTCTGGCCGCCAAAAATGCCGCCGCCGGTCGGCATCCTGACCACGATCGGGCAGGTGAAATCGCCGTTCGAGCGGTAGCGCAGCCGCGCCGCCTCCGAGACGATCTGGTCATAGGCCGGATAAATATAGTCGGCAAACTGCACCTCGACGCAAGGTTTCAGGCCGTAGGCGGCCATGCCGATGGCCGAGCCGACAATGCCGGATTCGCTGATCGGCGCATCGAAGCAGCGGCTCTTGCCGTATTTCGCCTGCAGGCCCTGTGTGCAGCGGAAGACGCCGCCGAAGAAGCCGACATCCTCGCCGAACACGATGACGCGTTCGTCGCGCGCCATCGACACGTCCATGGCGTCGCGGATCGCTTCGATCATGGTCCGCCTTGGCATGGTCAGACCCCTGCCTGCTGGCGTTGGCGCCTGAGATGCGGCGGCATCTCGGCATAGACTCCCTCGAACATGTCGCGCGCCGAGGGCTTGCCGCCGGCATGCAGCGTGCCGTGGCGCTCGGCCTCCCTTTGCGCTGCGATCACCGTTTCGAGGATTTCCGCCTCGGCCTGAGTGTGGCGTTCGTCCGACCAGACGCCGCGCTGGATGAGGTGGTTTTTCAGCCTGACGATCGGGTCGCCGAGCGGCCATGCGTCGGACTCGGCCTTCGGCCGGTAGGCCGACGGATCGTCCGAGCTCGAATGCGCGCCGACGCGGTAGGTGACATATTCGATCAGCGTCGGCCCGAGATTTTTCCGCGCGCGCTCGGCCGCCCATTTAGCCACGGCATGGACGGCCAGATAATCGTTGCCGTCGACCCGCAGCGAGGGAATGCCGAAACCAAGACCGCGGGCGGCGAAAGTGCCGGAGCCGCCCCGGGCGATGCCCTGAAAAGTCGAGATCGCCCACTGGTTGTTGACGACATTGAGCACGACCGGCGCCTTGTAGGTCGAGGCGAACACCAGCGCCGAATGGAAATCGGACTCGGCCGTCGAACCATCGCCGATCCAGGCGGCGGCGATCTTCGAATCATTGCTGATCGCCGAAGCCATCGCCCAGCCGACCGCTTGGATATATTGCGTTGCCAGATTTCCGGAGATCGAGAAGAAGCCGTGCTCCTTCGACGAATACATGATCGGCAGCTGCCGCCCCTTCAGCGGATCGGCCTCGTTCGAATAGATCTGGTTCATCATTGTGACCATCGGATAGCCGTCGGCGATGAGCAGCCCGGCCTGCCGATAGGTCGGAAAGTTCATGTCGCCCGACGCCAGCGCCTTGCGGAAGGCGCAACTCACCGCCTCTTCGCCGAGATGCTGCATGTAGAAAGAGGTCTTGCCCTGGCGCTGCGCCATCTGCATGCGCGCGTCGAAGCTGCGCAGCTTCATCATATGGCGCAGCCCTTCCAGCAACTCGTCGTCGGAAAGCAGGCCGGCCCACGGACCGACGGCTTCGCCGGCGCGGTTCAGCACGCGGATGATCGAGAACGCCATGTCGCGGATGGTGCGCGGATCGACGTCGATCTCCGGGCGCGGCACCGAGCCGGCCTTGGGGATGGTCACATCAGAGAAATCCGGCGTCCCGCCCGGCCGCACCTCGGGTTCCGGCACATGGAAGCGCAACATTCCTGTTTCGGCCATGACCTTCGTCCTCCCATGTTGCCCGGCGCGATATTTGCACACCGCCAGACCAGTGCCAATTCGTCTGGCAGGGCTTCAGGCCAGCGACGCGCCAGCCAGCACTTGCCAAGATGAAGATATGTCGGCGAAATTTCTTGTCGATCTTCCGCCGCCATGCGCAATTTGGCGCATGATTGCGCCGGGTTTCCCGCCAGATAAGACAATGCGTCGGATTGAGGCCTCTCGCGGCGCCCCTTTCCTTCTCCCCTTGTGGGAGAAGGTGTCGCCGAAGGCGACGGATGAGGGTGTTCCAGCTTGGCAAGGACGGCACTCCGTCCAGCACCCCTCAACCGTCTTGGCGCTACGCGCCAATCCACCTTCTCCCACAAGGGGGAGAAGGAAAGGAGGGGTGCGCCGTTCACCCCGCACCCGCATCATGCTAACCAGAACCCATGGCACAGAAGAAAGGTTACGAAGTCGATTCGTGGTTGGCGCGGCCGGACCCGCGCATCTCGATCGTCCTGCTTTACGGGCCCGATCGCGGGCTCGTCGCCGAGCGGGCCAAGGCCTTTGCCGGCAAAACCGGACTGCCGCTCGACGATCCGTTCTCGGTGGTCAGGCTGGACGGTTCGGAAGTCGACCACGACGAGGGCCGCCTGCTCGACGAGGCGCGCACCGTGCCGATGTTTTCGGACCGGCGCCTGCTCTGGGTGCGCAATGCCTCGGGCCAGAAGGCGCTTGCCGATGACGTCAAGGCGCTGACATCAGAGCCGCCGCGTGACGCCATCATTCTGATCGAGGCCGGCGACCTGAAGAAAGGCGTCGGGTTGCGTTCCATCGTCGAGGCGGCAGACATTGCCATGGCCTTGCCGTGCTACGCCGACGAGGCCCGGGACATCGATGCGGTCATCGACGACGAATTGCGCAAGGCCGGCATGTCGATGACGCTGGAGGCCCGTCAGGCGCTGCGCCGTAACCTCGGTGGTGACCGGCTGGCCTCCCGCGGCGAGATCGAAAAGCTGGTGCTTTATGCCCACGGTCAGGCCGAAATCGGCCTCGACGACGTCAAGGCGACATCGGGCGACGTCTCCGGTCTGTCCTTCGACGACGCCGTCGATGCCGTGCTCGAAGGCAAGGTCGGCGATTTCGACATGGCCTTCACCCGCCACTGCCAGTCCGGCGGCCAGGCTTTTCTGGTGCTTTCCTCGGCGATGCGGCAGCTGCAGGCGATCCAGGCGATGCGCGGCTTGATGGACACCGGCGGCCGCAACGCCGCGGCGGTCGTTGCCGCGGCGCGCCCGCCGGTTTTTTTCTCGCGGCGCAAGTTGGTGGAGAAAGCCCTCGAACGCTGGAACAGCGAGGCGCTTGGCCGCGCTTTGACCAGGCTGCAGACGGCGGTCCTGCAGACGCGGCGCCGGCCGGACCTCTCGGTCGCGCTGGCACGGCAGGCGCTGCTCGGCATTGCTGTGGAAAGCGCCCGGCTGCTCCGAGGTAACGGCTTGTAGGGGCCTCGTGGAAAAGAAGAAACCAAAGCTCAATCTGTCAGAGCGAATCAAGCTCGCATTTCGTTATGGCGATCTTAATCCGACTACTGATTCCGAAGAACTCAAACGAAGGGATGAGTTTCTCGTCAGTATCTCAGGCTACTTCGTTATTATATTCAAACTGATACTCGTGGGCTTCGCCATCTTCGCGATTGCCGCCACAATAGTCATTAATCTTCAGTGAGAGCGTCCAGCCCAGACAAAACTCCAATTTGGAGGCTAGCAGTTGTCGATGCTTGCGCCGCCCCTCATTGCCCTGCCGGGCATTTCTCCCCGTAAACGGGGAGAAAGAAAAGAGGCTGACCGCAGCCTCGGCACCTTTTCTGCAACGTTGGTGATTGGCGAAACCCTCGATGACAGCCCCCTCTCCCGTCGCTATACGGGGAGAGGATGCCGGCAGGCAGGTGAGGGGCGGCGGAAACGCTGGAGCAGGTAGGCTATGAGGTCGCCTATCCTCGCCTAAAACAAGCAGACCCCGAGGCCATTGCCGGCTAATCACCGCTCCTGCTTCAACCGCCGGCAAAGCTCATCGAGCTGCTCCAGCGTCCGGTAAGCGACGCTGATCACGCCGCCGCGCTCCTTGTGCTCGATCGTGACGATCATGCCGATCGTGCCGGTCATCAGCTTTTCCAGCGCCAACGTATCGGCATCCTTCTGTGCCGGTGCTGCAGGCTGTCGCTTTACCGTTGGAGCGCCGGTCGGCATCTGCGCCAGCGCTTCGGCCTGGCGCACCGAAAGCCCGTCCTCGACGATCCGCTTGGCCAGGCCCGCCGGATCCTGCGCCGTCACCAATGTGCGGGCGTGGCCGGCCGACAGCGCGCCGTCGACCAGCATGTCGCGGATCACGTCCGGCAGCTTCAGCAGCCTGAGCGTGTTGGCGACGTGGCTGCGGCTCTTGCCGATCACCTGGCCGAGATCCGCCTGGGTGTAGCCGTGATCGTCGATCAGCTGCTGGTAGCCCATCGCCTCCTCGACCGGGTTGAGGTCGGTGCGCTGGACGTTTTCGATGATCGCCAGTTCGAGCGCGGTGCGATCGTTGACATCGCGCACGATGATCGGGATCTCGGTCAGCCCGGCGCGCTGTGCCGCGCGCCAGCGCCGCTCGCCGGCGATGATCTCGTAGCGGCCAGCTTGCGTCGGCGACGGCCGTGCCACCACCGGCTGCACCACGCCATGTTCACGGATCGACTGGGCAAGATCGGTCAGGTCGGCGTCGCCGAAATGCCGGCGCGGATTCTTCGGGTTCGGGCTCAGGAACTCGATCGGAACCTTGCCGTCGGCATTCATGCTCTGCTTTTCCGGCGCTGCCGGACGATCGATTTCGCCGATCAGCGCCGCCAGTCCCCGCCCCAGTCTTTTTCTCGAAAGGTCTTCACTCATCATCTGTCCAGATCGTTTCGGTATCGAATCGGCGTCTAAGCGGCGCGCAGTTTGCGCTCGCGGCGGATCACCTCGGAGGCAAGCTGCAGATAGGCCTGGCTGCCGGAGCATTTGAGGTCGTAGAGGATCGCCGGCTTGCCGTAGGACGGCGCCTCGGAGACACGCACATTGCGCGGGATCACGGTTTCATAGACCTTGTCGCCCATATGCGCCCGTACGTCCTGCACCACCTGGTTGGCGAGGTTGTTGCGCCCGTCGAACATGGTCAGCACGATGCCCTGGATCGTCAGCTCGGGATTGATCGAGCGACGAACCTGCTCGACCGTCTCCAGCAGCTGGCTCAAGCCTTCGAGCGCGAAGAACTCGCATTGCAGCGGCACCAGCACCGAATCGGCCGCCGCCATCGAGTTCAGCGTCAGAAGATTGAGCGACGGCGGACAATCGATCAGCACATAGCCAAAATTGGCCGATCGATCAGCCGAGGCGCGTAAGGCGTTGCGCAGCCGCAGCACCCGGTCCGGCGCCGACGCGATCTCCATTTCGATGCCGAGCAGGTCGAGCGTCGACGGCACGATCGACAGGCCCGGCACCGCCGTCGGGATCGCCGCCGCCTCCAGATCGAGCTCGCCAGTCAGCACGTCATAGGAGGAAACGGTGCGGTCGCGCCGGTCGATGCCGAGGCCGGTGCTGGCATTGCCTTGCGGATCAAGATCGACGATCAGCACCCGCTCGCCGATCGCGGCCAGCGCCGTGGCCAGATTGATGGCCGTCGTCGTCTTGCCGACGCCGCCCTTCTGGTTGGCTACGGTGATGATTCGGGGGCCATTCTTCATCATGGGTCTATGCCAGAAATTCATTCCGAGGTCGCCGATCTAAGTCAGTTGGCACAAATCAGACAGTTCGAGGATGACGCCATGAGCGTCGGTCGCGCTGGCATGTTCTACCAGATCGAACGACCATCGTTGAGCGCTTTCTGCCAGTTCGGCACGGTAATCCCGGCCTTTGTGGAACAGGCCGCGCGCGCCGGCCGTCAGCCACGGCGCCGACAGTTCGAGCAAGACCGGTAGCGACGCCAGCGCTCTGGCAGTGACGATTTGAGGTGTTGAAACAAACGGATAGGCGTCGTCGATGCGACGCGCGACGACCCTGGCGGGCAGGTTGAATTGGCCGACGACCGCTTGCAGGAACGATGCTTTTTTCCGATTGCTTTCAACCAGATCGATGCTGGCGCCGTCGCGCTCGGCGAGCAGGAACGCAAGCACAAGGCCGGGAAAACCGCCGCCAGAGCCGAGATCGATCCAGCGCTTCGCCTCTGGTTTGATTCGCGCCAGCTGCGCGCTGTCGAGGATGTGGCGGCGCCAGACATCGTCCTGCGTCGACTGCGCCGCCAGGTTTATCCGGCGGTTCCATTTCTGAAAGACCGTCTCGAACTCTACCAGGCGTTCGAATGTTTCACGTGAAACTGGACCGGCAGCCTCTTGCAGGCTCGCCCATGAGGCAGCGCTCACGCAACATTCCTTCGTGCAGCAGCCTCGGCGTTGCGGACATGCGCGACAATGATGGCCAGTGCAGCCGGCGTCATGCCTTCCATACGCTGCGCATCGGCGATCGAGCGCGGCTGACGCGCCAGCATCTTCTGCTTCAGCTCATTGGAAAGGCCTGGAACAGAGGCGAAATCGAGTGAATTCGGGATCAGCCGGCTCTCCTCATGCCTGATCTGCGTGACGTCAGCTTGCTGGCGATCGAGATAGACCGAATATCTCGCTTCCGTTTCGAGGCGCTCGGCCGTCTTGGCGTCGATTGCTGCAAACTGCGGAGCGATTCGGGCCAGCCAACCGACATCGACGCCGGGATAGGCCAGCAACTCATAGGCGGAGCGGCGCACACCGTCCCTGTTGATCTCGAGCCCATGGCGCGCCGCTTCGTTGGGGGTCATGGTCGTGCCAAGCGCAAGGTCCCTCGCCTTTTCAAGGTCCTGCACGACGTCGCTAAACCGTTGCATCCGCTCCTGCGAGGCAATCCCGAACTTCATCGCCAGCGGCGTGAGCCGCTCATCGGCGTTGTCGGCCCGCAGCGACAGCCGGAACTCGGCCCGCGAGGTGAACATCCGGTAAGGTTCGGCGATGCCGCGGCTGGTCAGGTCGTCGACCATGACGCCGATATAGGCCTCGGTGCGACTGAGCACGATCTGGTCGCTCGCCGGAGCCTGCCGCGCGGCGTTGAGGCCGGCCAGCAGCCCTTGCGCGCCGGCCTCCTCGTAACCAGTGGTGCCGTTGATCTGCCCTGCCAGAAAAAGACCGGAGATTCGCTTGGTTTCCAGCGTCGGCTTGAGCTCGCGCGGATCGACATGGTCATATTCGATGGCGTAACCCGGCTGCAGCATGGTGACACGCTCAAGGCCAGGAATGGTTTTTAGAATGTCGAGCTGTACGTCCTCCGGCAGCGAAGTCGAAATGCCGTTCGGGTAGACGGTGTCGTCGTCCAGCCCTTCCGGCTCAAGGAAAATCTGGTGGCCCTCGCGGTCGCCGAACTTGACGATCTTGTCCTCGATCGACGGGCAGTAACGCGGCCCAACGCCTTCGATAGAGCCGGAATACATTGCGGAACGGCTCAGATTGGCGCGGATCAGCTCATGCGTCGCCGCGGTCGTTCGCGTGATGCCGCAATGGATCTGCTGGTTGTCGATGCGGTCGGTCATCAGCGAAAACGGCACGGGATTGTCATCGGCCGCCTGACTCTCCAGCGACGCCCAATCGATCGTCCGCCCGTCCAACCGTGGCGGCGTGCCGGTCTTCAGCCGCCCGAGCTTGAAGCCGGCGCGGCTCATCGTGGCCGACAGGCCGAGGCTGGCCTGCTCGTTCATGCGGCCGGCAACGATCTTCTTCTCGCCGATATGGATCAGCCCGCGCAGAAAGGTGCCGGTCGTCAGCACCACGGCGCAGCAAGCAAGTCTGCGACCATCCGCCAGCAGCACGGCCGCTATGCGTCCATTGTCGATTTCGAAATCCAGAACCTCGCCCTCGACCACGTCGAGACCGGCCTGCTCGCGAATCGCCGCCTGCATGGCGAGCCGATAGAGTTTTCTGTCCGCTTGCGTCCGCGGCCCGCGAACTGCCGGGCCCTTGCGGCGGTTGAGCAAACGGAACTGGATGCCGGCCGCATCGGCGACGCGCCCCATCAGCCCGTCCATGGCGTCGATCTCGCGAACCAGATGCCCCTTGCCGAGCCCGCCGATCGCCGGATTGCACGACATGACGCCGATCGTCTCGAAGCGCAGCGTCACCAGCGCCGTCCTCGCGCCAGCGCGCGCGGCCGCGCTGGCCGCCTCGCAACCAGCATGGCCGCCACCCACCACAACCACATCATAATGACCGGTCATTTTAGAATCCCGAATTCAAGTGGACCGACACATGTGCCCGGAGGCACGCGCTGTCAAGAACACCGTCGATTGGCGGGTAATCTCTTCGGATATGTAGCTGGGACAAACCCATGCTGAGACGGCCAAAGTCGGCGCCGCCCCCTCTTGCCTTCTCCCCTTGTGGGAGAAGGTGGATTGGCGCGCAGCGCCAAGACGGTTGAGGGGTGCTGGCCGGAGTGCCGACTTTGCCAAGCTGGAACACCCCTTGCATGTTCGGATTGCGGCTATTTGTGCAAGATAGCTGTACTCCCCGACGGATGGCCGTCCGCCGGGGAGTGGACGGATGGGACCGTACGCCCCTTGGTGTGAGCCGCGGATGAGCAAGGTCCATTCGTTCTCACATTTGGTCCTGAACAGATGATGGGGAGCAAGTCCCGCATGCAAGGCAAGGTATTGTCCGAACCGAATGCGATGCCGCCAGTCTATGCCGGCATCGACGTGTGTAAAGAGTGGCTCGATGTCTACGTCCATCCGGCCGGCAAGAGCTTCCGCGTCGCCAATGACAGTGGCGGACTGCGGCGGCTGAAGCGCCTGCTCGGCGAGCTTGCGGTGAGGCGGGTGGTCATGGAGGCGACGTCCAAATATCATCGGGCGGCGCAACGCTCGCTGCACGAGGCGGGATTGGCCGTGGCCGTCGTCAACCCGCTGCGCGCTCGGCTCTTGCCGAAGCCTGCGGCCAGCTCGCCAAGACCGATAGGATCGACGCCAGGCTGCTGGCCTTGATGGGGGTCGCACTCGAACCGGCCGAGACGGTACCGGCTTCGCTTGCGATGGAAGCATTGCAGGAAATCGTCGGCGTGCGCGGTGCCGCCAGTGCCGAACGCACCGCGCTCATCAACCGCCTGGCGACACTCCAAAGCCCCTTTCTGCGCGCCGAACTCAAGCGCAGACTGCTGGCGATCGAACGCCACCTCGTCCGTCTCGAAACCCAAACCGCTCGCCTGATCTCGGCCGACTCCGCCCTTGCCCGCCGCACGCTCAACGCCAAACAGGCGGCCATGCTGACCGGCCTCGCCCCCGTCGCCCACGACAGCGGGCCGCGCCAGGGCCGCCGTGCAATCAAAGGCGGACGCAAGGCTGTCAGAAACGTCCTCTACATGGCGGCGCTGTCGGCAAGCCGCTACAACAAGGATCTTGCCGCCTTCGCCGCACGCCTGCGCAACGCCGGAAAGGCCGCAAAGGTCATCCTCGTCGCCGTCATGCGAAAGCTCGTCGTCATGGCCAACGCACTCATCGCCCAAGACCGCTTCTGGAGCCCAATCGCCCCTTGACAACAAACACAGATGCTCATCCGTCGCCTTCGGCGACACCTTCTCCCACAAGGGGAGAAGGAAGAGCCGCACATCGCCCCGGAAGAATGAAGCGATTGCCCAGCGAATCGTTTCACGTGAAACAATGCCTTCGAGCTAATCGCGTGGTGTTTCACGTGAATCATCCGAGGCCGCCCAACCTCCCCAAGTGTTTCACGTGAGTCACTTGCCAATGCAGAACTGCGAGAAAATAACGTCCAGCATGTCCTCGACATCGACCGCTCCAATGATGCGGCCAAGCCTATCCGCTGCCAGCCGCAATTCCTCGGCCCGCAACTCCTGCCCGCGCTCATCCCCTGCCACTGCCGCAACCAGGAAGCGCTTCGTCTCATTGAGGAGTTCGACGTGCCGCAGCCGCGACGGCAGGATGTCGCCGGCCACGCCGATCTGCGCGGCGGCGCGACGGCCGATCTCCGCCAGCAATTCCGCCTGCCCTGTCCCGTCCCTGGTCGAGATTACCACGTCGTAGCGCGCCACAAGCGATTCATCCCGCAGCAAATCGACCTTCGTCCCGATCCTCAATGACGGGACATCGGCTGGAACTGCGCCGATGGGGACCGGCTCCACCATATCCTCCAACACCAGCAACAAATCGGCAGTGCCGGCCTTGCTCCTCGCCCTTTCGATACCGATCGCCTCGATCCTGCCGGGTGTCTCACGCAAGCCGGCGGTGTCGGTTACTCTTACCCGCATCCCCTCCAGATCCAGCACCACTTCGAGCAGATCGCGGGTGGTGCCGGGCTCTTCGGTGACGATCGCCGCCTCGCGCCGGGCCAGAGCGTTGAACAGGCTGGATTTGCCGGCATTCGGTGCGCCGAGGATGACGACCTCGAACCCGTCGCGGATGATCTCGGCGGCCCGGAACCCTTGGACATGACGTTCGATCTCGTCGATCATCGCGCGGACGTCCGACCAGACCGTCTCCGCAACGGAACCCGGCACATCGTCTTCGTCGGCAAAATCGATCTCGGCCTCGATCATCGCCCGTGCATGAATAAGCCGACGGCGCCAGTTGACATAGAGCTCGCTCTGCGCGCCTTCGGCATTCTGCACGGCAAAGCGCCGCTGCGCCTCCGTCTCGGCATTGACGAGATCGGCCAGCGCCTCGGTCTCGACCAGATCGACCTTGCCGTTGAGAAACGCACGGCGGGTGAACTCGCCCGGTTCGGCATGCCTGACGCCGTCAAAGCCGGCGATCGTTTCCAGCATCTTCGCCACCACGGCACGCCCGCCATGGACATGGAATTCGGCGATGTCCTCGCCGGTAAAGCTGTTGGGCCCGGCAAAAAAGACGACCAGGCCGCTGTCGAGCACCGATCCGTCGGGCGCCCTGAACTTGCGATATGCGGCAACACGGTTCTGAACAATCGAACCGGCAATCGTTTCGACGACGAATCGACTCTTCGAGCCGGAAATGCGGATCACGGCAACACCGGCGGGCAGGCGGCCGCTCGACAGGGCAACTATGGAATCACCGGAAATCATTTGCCGACCCAGCACAACCGCCCTAGCTTCGCTTGTTCATTGACAATTGCCGAGTTATCAACCGTGACATTGCCCGCGCAAAATCTACTTGCCGAAGAGGCCAGCCCCTACCTGCAGCAGCATAGCGGCAACCCGGTGCATTGGCGGGCATGGTCGCCGGCGTCGCTTGCCGAGGCAAGGGCGCTCGAGCGGCCAATCCTGCTCTCGGTCGGCTACGCGGCCTGTCACTGGTGCCATGTCATGGCCCACGAAAGCTTCGAGAACGACGACGTCGCCGCCGTCATGAACCGTCTCTTCGTCAATATCAAGGTTGATCGCGAGGAGCGGCCGGACATCGATCAGATCTATATGGCCGCGCTGTCGTCGATGGGCGAGCAGGGCGGATGGCCGCTGACCATGTTCCTGACGCCCAACGGGAAGCCATTCTGGGGCGGCACCTATTTTCCGCGCGAAGCCCGTTACGGCCGGCCGGGCTTCGTCCAGGTGCTGGAGGCGGTCGACAAAGCATGGCGGGAGAAGAAAGAAAGCGTTAACCAAAGCGCCGATGGCCTGACCACGCATGTCGAGGCGCGGCTGGCGGGCACGCACGCCAAGGCCGTGCTCGACCGCGACACGCTCGCAACGCTCGCCAACGGCATCGGCGGCATGATCGACAGGGATCTGGGCGGCCTGCGCGGCGCGCCCAAATTTCCCAACGCGCCATTCATGCAGACGCTCTGGCTGTCCTGGCTGCGCGACGGCACAACGTCTCACCGCGATGCCGTGCTGCTCAGCCTCGAGAAGATGCTGGCGGGCGGCATCTACGACCATGTCGGCGGCGGGCTGAGCCGCTATTCGACCGATGCCGAATGGCTGGTGCCGCATTTCGAAAAAATGCTCTACGACAACGCCCAGCTCATCCGGCTGTGCAATTGGGCCTATGCGGCATCAGGCAGTGATTTGTTCCGGATACGAATCGAAGAGACTGTTCGTTGGCTCTTGCGCGAGATGCGCGTCGATGGCGGTGCCTTCGCTGCCAGCCTCGACGCCGACAGCGAGGGCGAAGAGGGGTTGTTCTACACCTGGAGCAGGGATGAGATCGAAACCGCTCTCGGCGACGAATCAGCCTTATTTTTCAAATACTTCACGCTTTCCGGCCCGCATGGCTGGGAGGGCAAGCCGATCATCCACCAGACTGAGGCCCAGCAAAAGCAAAGCGTCGCCGATCGCGACCGGCTCATTCCGCTGAAAGAAAAATTGCTGGCAGCCCGGGAGCAGCGCGTCAGACCCGGGCGTGACGGCAAAATCCTGACCGATTGGAACGGCCTGGTGATCGCGGCTCTCGCCGAAGCCGGGCGCGCTCTGAAACGGATCGACTGGATCGAGGCGGCGGAACAGGCCTTTGCTGCCATTGCCAGCGCTGGTCGAGACGGCCGGCTGCCGCATTCGATGCTTGGCGCAAAGAAGCTTTTTCCGGCGCTGTCGAGCGATTACGCCGCCATGACCAACGCCGCGATCTCATTGTTCGAGGCTACCGGCACATCGAGTTATGCCAAGCTGGCCGGCCAATTCATCGCGCAGCTCGATCAATGGCATAGCGATGAGAACAACATCGGCTACTATCTCACCGCGTCGGACAGCAGCGACGTGCCGATCCGCATCAGGGGCGATGTCGACGAGGCCATTCCGTCAGCGGCCGGCCAGATCATCGAGGCTCTGGTTCGATTGTCTTCGCTTTCGGGCGATCTCGAATTGCAGGAAAAGACCTTGAGGATCGCCGAACACGCGGCCGGCCGTGCGGCGCACCAGGCCTATGGCCAAGCGGGTGTCGTCAACGCCTGTGCCTTGGCGATCGAGCCGTTGAAGCTGGTGCTGGTGGAGAACCCGGAGAATCCGGGGCTTGTTCCGGTCGCGAATCGAAATCCGGACCCGCGCCGGATCGACACTATCGTGCCGGTCGGTTCGGCGACAAACCTGCCGATGCTCCCAGGCGGCGTTCTGCCGCCAACGACCGAGCCCGGCGCCTGGCTGTGCACCGGGCAGGTCTGCCTGCCGGTGATAACGGACACTGAGGAGCTCGAGCGGCGGTTGCGGCGCGGATAGGTGAGGGGGTGCGCGGTTCTCCTTCTCCCCTTGTGGGAGAAGGCAGGAAGGGGCAGCGCTGTCCAACCCCTTACGTATTCATCGAATCGAAGAAATCCGCGTTGGTCTTGGTCTGCTTGAGCTTGTCGATCAGGAACTCGATGGCGTCGGTGGTGCCCATCGGCGCCAGGATGCGGCGCAGCACGAAGATCTTCTGCAGATCCTGGCGGGCGACCAGCAGGTCTTCCTTGCGGGTGCCGGACTTGAGGATGTCCATGGCCGGATAAATGCGCTTGTCCGCGACCTTGCGGTCGAGCACGATCTCCGAGTTGCCGGTACCCTTGAACTCTTCGAAGATGACCTCGTCCATACGGCTGCCGGTGTCGATTAGCGCGGTGGCGATGATGGTCAGCGAGCCGCCTTCCTCGATGTTGCGGGCGGCACCGAAGAAGCGCTTCGGCCGCTGCAGCGCATTGGCGTCGACACCGCCGGTCAGCACCTTGCCGGATGACGGCACCACGGTGTTGTAGGCACGGCCGAGGCGGGTGATCGAATCCAGCAGAATGACGACGTCGCGCCCGTGCTCGACAAGGCGCTTGGCCTTCTCGATCACCATTTCGGCGACCTGGACGTGGCGCACCGCCGGTTCGTCGAAGGTCGAGGAGACGACCTCGCCCTTCACCGAACGCTGCATGTCGGTGACTTCTTCCGGCCGCTCGTCGATCAAGAGCACGATCAGATAGCATTCCGGATGATTGGTGGTGATCGAGTGGGCGATGTTCTGTAAGAGCACCGTCTTGCCGGTGCGCGGCTGCGCCACGATCAGGGCGCGCTGGCCTTTACCGAGCGGCGCCACCAGGTCGATGACGCGGGCCGAAATGTCCTTCGAGGTCGGAACATCCATTTCCATCTTCAGCCGCGAGGTCGGATAAAGCGGCGTCAGATTGTCGAAATGGATCTTGTGGCGGATCTTTTCCGGGTCGTCGAAATTGATCGTGTTGACCTTGAGCAGCGCGAAATAGCGCTCGCCCTCTTTCGGGCTGCGGATCGGGCCTTCGACCGTGTCGCCGGTCTTCAGCGAGAACCGGCGGATCTGCGACGGCGAGATGTAGATATCATCCGGACCCGGCAGATAATTGGCATTGGCCGAGCGCAGGAAGCCAAAACCGTCCTGCAGCACTTCGACAACGCCGTCACCGATGATCTCGATATCCTGGGTCGCCAGCCGCTTCAGGATCGCGAACATCAGCTCCTGCTTGCGCATCACACTGGCGTTCTCGACCTCGAGCGATTCGGCATAGGCGATCAGCTCTGGCGGTTTCTTGTTCTTGAACTCGGTGAGTTTCATTTCTTGCATCATTAGACGGACTCTGAGTGAGTAAGCATGGGGAAAATATCGGCGGGATGCGACAAATGCCGGGCGCGGCCGAAGCGATGAATGGGCGGCGCATGACGGGAAGGAAGACCCGTCTTTTATCGTCGGTCGACTAAAAGAGCAAGCCGCCTTTTGTGGCCGCTGCGCGTCTCTCTTGACGCGCAAAGGGACGCTGTAAGACTTTTCGAGTCCCGCATCGTACTTTCCGAAAATCGATTCCGATTTCTGGCCGATGCGGCGGCGTCAGAACGGCTTCACGATGACCAGCACGACGACGACGATCATCAGCAATGTGGGGATCTCGTTGACGATCCGCCAGTGCTTCGCGGGCTTTTCGTTGCGGTCCTCGGCGAATTTGCGGACCGCGCCTGCCAGATAGCCATGAACGGCGGAGAGCCCGAGCACCGCGGCGATCTTGGCATGCAGCCATCCGCCCTGAAAAGCAAAGCCTTTCCAGGCCAGCCAGAGGCCGAATACCCAGGTGATGATCATGGCCGGATTGATGATGCCGCGTAGCAGCCGGCGCTCCATCACCTTGAAGGTTTCCGACTGGGCGGAGCCTTTCTCGGCGTCGGCATGATAGACCAGCAGCCGCGGCAGATAGAGCATGCCCGCCATCCAGGAGATGACGGCGATGACATGGATCGCCTTTGCCCAGGGATAGAAATCATCCGGCCCGAACAGGAACAGAAGCCCAGCCAGGACGAGGAAGATGACGATGGCGATCGCTGCTCGACGCATCGCTGCACCGCCGCTGCTACCCGCAACACTGTTGGCGTTGTTCGTGTCGGTCATCGACGTGCCCGCACCATCTTCACCATCGCCTCGACATGCGCGATCGGCGTCTCCGGCGTGATACCGTGGCCGAGATTGAAGATCAGCGGCCCATCACCCAGTGCTTTCAGGATTGCCTCGACGCCGTCGGCTAGCGCCTTGCCGCCGGCCACCAGCCGCAACGGATCGAGATTGCCCTGTACAGCGCCACCGCGCTGCAGTTCCTTCGCCGTCGTCAGCGGCACGGTCCAGTCGAGCCCCAGCCCCGTCACGCCGGTTTTTTGGCGATAGCTGCGATAGTGGGCGCCGGCGCCCTTGGGAAAGCCGATGATCGGAACGTTGGGATGGACGGCCCGAACCTGCCTGACGATCTCCGCCACCGGCGCGACGCAAAAGGCCTCGAAGGAAACTTCATCGAGCACGCCGGACCACGAGTCAAAGATCTGCACCACATCGGCGCCGGCTTCGATCTGGCGGATCAGATAGGCGGCCGAATGATCGGCAAGGACGTTCAGCAGCTGCAGGAAAGCCGCCGGCTCGCGATAGGCAAACAGCCGCGCCGGCGCCTGGTCGGACGTGCCGTGGCCGGCGATCATATAGGTCGCCACCGTCCACGGCGCGCCGCAGAAGCCGATCAGCGTCGTTTCATGAGGCAGCTTGGCCCGCAAACGTCTGACCGTCTCATAGACCGGTTCGAGATTCACGTGAAACGTTTCGCCGTCGAGAGCCGCAATCTCTGCCACCGAGATCGGCGTCAACAGCGGCCCGCGTCCCTCTTCGAAGCGCACGTCGCGGCCCAGCGCATGCGGCACGACAAGGATATCGGAAAACAGGATCGATGCGTCGAAGCCGAAGCGTTCGATCGGCTGCAGTGTCACTTCCACGGCAAGATCGGGATCGTAGCAAAGATCGAGGAATGACCCGGCCCGCCTGCGTGTCTCCCGATATTCCGGCAGATAGCGGCCCGCCTGGCGCATCATCCAGATCGGCGGCGGAAACGCAGCCTTGCCCTTCAACACGTCCAGCATGATCCGGTTTTCAGGCATTCAGCACTCGCCTCTCCAGGCTTCTCTATAATTAAATATTCTATTTCTAGGAATCTTATGATTCTAAGAGTCTGTTGGTATCGGTGGTTGTTTCCTGTCCCGCTTTGCCCCGGAAAAGGCCAGCCAGCATATTGTCGCGTGCTTCTTCTGCCGGATAGGAGGACTTTGGGGACAGTTGGAAATTTCCAACTGGGAACAATGCGTTGCCGCCCGCGCAAAGAAAACGGACCTGTGGATGACGCCTAGTCAAAAAAGCCCGTCCCCGAACTTGTCCCCAGCCGCCCGACGAAGCCGACAGCGCATCGAATTGTGGACAAACTGGCATCTGATACAGTCGCCCCGAACCGGCCGATCTTTCCGACCGACCTTATCCACATCGGCCCACAGCTTGGAACGAACCCCTGTGAACAAACCCCAGAGCTTCTTTCACCTTCACCTGATTTCCGATGCCACCGGTGAAACGCTGCTGGCGGCCGGGCGCGCGGCTTCCGCGCAATATAAGGATGCGCGCGCCATCGAGCATATCTACCCGCTCATCCGCACCGAAAAGCAGGTGACGAAAGTGTTCGAGGACATAGAGGAGGAGCCGGGCATCATCCTTTATACGGTCGTCGACCAGAACCTCGCCCGCGGCATCGACGAACGCTGCGCGGCAATGGGCCTGCCTTGCGTCTCCGTGCTGGAACCGGTGCTGACCGTGTTCCAGTCCTATCTCGGCACGCCGGCCGGCCGCCGCGTCGGCGCCCAACATGTCCTCGACGCCGAATATTTTCGCCGCATCGACGCGCTCAACTTCACCATGGAGCATGATGACGGACAGCTGCCGGCCAATATGGACGATGCCGACATTGTGCTCGTCGGCATTTCGCGCACCTCGAAGACGCCGACCAGCATCTATCTCGCCAATCGCGGCATCAAGACCGCCAATATCCCGATCGTGCTCGGCGTGCCGGTGCCGGAAAGCCTGGTCAACGCCGCGAAGCCGCTGATCGTCGGGCTCATCGCCACCGCCGAGCGCATCTCGCAGGTTCGCCAGAACCGCATCCTCGGCAACACCAGCGCCTATGAGCCTACCGACTATGTCGACCGCGCCGCGATCAGCGAAGAGCTTGCCTATGCCCGCAAGATCTGCACCCGGCATGGCTGGCCGATGATCGACGTCAGCCGCCGCTCGATCGAGGAGACGGCGGCGGCTATCGTTGCCCTGCGCGGCAAGACGCGCTAGGGCGTGTGATATTCAGGTGATGCCGGCCTGCAAACGGCGGCTTCCTGCGCTTCCGGTGCTCACGTACGAAAAGTACGCTCCGCTCCGGTTCTCGGAAGCCACCATTTTCGGCTCGGCCTGACCTGAATCTCGACACACCCTAGTGAGCGTCAGGAATCGGGCGATAAAAAATGGCCGAAAAAATCATCCTTGCCTCGAGCAGCTCGTTTCGCAAGGCGCTGCTTGTCCATGCCGGCGTGGCGGTCGAGGCGGTTCCGGCGGAAGTCGACGAGCGCGCGCTCGAAGCGCCCTTGCAGGGCAGCGGTATCTCGCCCGAGGACGTCGCACTGGTGCTTGCCGAGGCCAAGGCCACCGAGGTCAGTGAGCGAAAGCTCGGCGCCCTTGTGCTCGGCTGCGACCAGACGCTGTCGCTCGCCGACGAAGTGTTCCACAAGCCAGCCGACATGGAAGCCGCGCGCCGCCATCTCTTGGCGCTATCGGGAAAGACCCATCAACTCAACAGCGCCGTCGTGCTGGCCCGCGACGGCGCGGCCCTGTGGCGGCATGTCGGCATCGCCAGCCTGACCATGCGAAAGCTCGAGCCCGCCTTCATCGGCCGCCATCTGGCGCGAGTCGGCGCCAAGGCGCTGTCCAGCGTCGGCGCCTACCAGATCGAAGGCGAGGGCATCCAGCTGTTCGAAAGAATAGAAGGCGACTATTTCACCATTGTCGGCCTGCCGCTTCTGCCCGTCCTGGCCAAGCTGCGTGACCTCGGCGCCATCGATGGCTGAGGCCGCGAAAAAGGCCTTCGTCACCGGCCACCCGGTAGCGCATTCCCGGTCGCCGAAGATCCATGGCTATTGGCTGGCGAAGTACGGTGTCGACGGCAGCTACCGGGCGATCGACGTCGCGCCGGAGGCTTTTGCCGAATTTGTCAAAACGCTCGCGGCGAATGGCTACCGTGGCGGCAACGTCACCATCCCGCACAAGGAGGCCGCCTTCGCGCTGGCGGCGCGCCGCGACGATGCGGCCGAACAGATCGGCGCGGTCAATACGCTCTGGTTCGAGGGCGGAAAACTGTGGGGCGGCAACACCGACGCCCATGGCTTTGCCGCCAATCTCGACGAGCATGCGCCGGGCTGGGCAGACAATGGCCCGGCCGTGGTGCTCGGCGCCGGCGGCGCCTCGCGCGCGGTCATCCATGCGCTGAAGCAGCGCGGGGTTGACGATATCCGCATCGTCAACCGGACGCTCGCCCGAGCCGAGGAGCTGCGCCACCGCTTCGGCGGGGTCTCGGCCCACAGCACGGCCGCGACCGGCGAGCTGCTTGCCGATGCCGGCCTGCTGGTCAACACGTCAGCGCTCGGCATGCACGGCAATGAAGGCCTGTCCGCCGATCCGGCCAGGCTGCCGCACCATGCCATCGTCACCGACATTGTCTATGTGCCGTTGGAAACGGCATTACTGGCCGCAGCCAGAGCACGGGGCCTGAAGACCGTCGACGGGCTCGGCATGCTTTTGCACCAGGCGGTGCCCGGCTTCGAGCGCTGGTTCGGCATCAGGCCGCAGGTCACTGCCGAATTGCGGCAGATGATTGTCGCCGATCTTGGCGCCCAAGCAATGACCAGGGAATGAAAAGCATGATCGTGCTCGGCCTCACCGGATCGATCGGCATGGGCAAGTCGACGACGGCAAAGATGTTTGCCGAAGCCGGCGTGCCCGTCCACGATTCGGATGAGGTGGTACATCGCCTCTACGTCGGCAAGGCCGCTCCGCTGGTCGAGGCGGCTTTTCCCGGAACGACAAAATCCGGGTCGGTCGACCGCACCAAGCTGGCCGAGCGGGTGCTCGGCGATGCAGCCGCGCTGAAACGACTGGAAGCGATCATCCACCCGCTGGTCCGCGCCGACGCCGACGCCTTCCTGGCCAGGAACCGCGCCGGCGTACCGCTTGTCGTTCTCGACATCCCGCTGCTGTTCGAAACCGGCGGCCGCGACCGCGTCGACAAGGTCGTGGTCGTCACCGCCTCGCCCGACGTCCAGCGCGCCCGGGTGCTGGCGCGGCCGGGCATGAGCGAGGAGAAACTGGCGTCGATCCTGGCCAGGCAGGTTCCCGACGCCGAAAAGCGTAAGGCCGCCGATTTCGTCATCGACACCGGACAAGGTTTTGATGCGGCGCGCGCGGCGGTTAATGCGATTGTCGCCGAACTGGTCGGGGATAAAGCCGGCAAGCCTGCTTAACGGCGCTTGCGTCCGGCGTAATATGTTGCCAATTTGTTCCAATCATGATTCGGCTGAAATAACGCCGGAACCAACGGACTGATTCGATGCGCGAGATCATCTTCGATACGGAAACCACCGGTCTCGATTTCCGTGATGACCGCGTCATCGAGCTTGGCTGCATCGAGTTGGTCAATCGGTTCCCGACCGGCCGCACCTTCCACCATTACATCAATCCGCAAGGACGACCGATTCATGCGGAGGCGCAGGCCGTTCATGGCATCAGCGCCGCCGACCTCATGGGCAAGCCGACCTTCAGCGACATCGCCGAGGAGTTTCTTGCCTTCATCGACGGCGCCAAGCTGGTCGCCCACAATGCCACTTTCGATATCGCTTTCCTCAATGTCGAGTTCGGTCGGCTTGGCCACCCGGTCGTTGATCCCGGACTTGTCGTCGACACGCTGGCGCTGGCGCGCCGCAAGCATCCGATGGGCCCCAATTCGCTGGACGCGCTGTGCCGGCGCTATGGCATCGACAATGCTCGCCGAACCAAGCACGGCGCGTTGCTCGATTCGGAATTGCTGGCCGAGGTCTATATCGAGCTCATCGGCGGCAAGCAGGCGGCGCTCATCCTCGACAGTGCCACGGCGCCGGCCGGCGGCAGAAGAAATGTCGACGATATTGACATCAGCATCGGCGTGAGGCCGATTGCGCTGCCGTCTCGCCTGACCGACGCAGAGCGCAGCGCGCACACGAGCATGGTCGGCACATTAGGCGAAAAGGCGCTCTGGCTGCGCGTCGCCCCCGAAGCGAGTTCCGCGGCATAGTGATTTTGACGGGTGCCGATCGGCAGTGGCGTCGATATGCAAATCTTCGAGATTGGCCGAAAACGCCCCTCCACTTCGTCATCCTAGGGCGGAGCAAGGAGCGACGCGGCGCAGACCCCTGGATCCATGCCGTTACCTCAGCCGAAGAATGCAGCGTTCAGGATCAGCCGACCCGTAGCGATCCTTCGCGCCCCCCTCTGTCCTGCCGGACATCTCCCCCACGAGGGGGGAGATTGGCAGTTTCGGCGCTCCGCTCACTCCGGCAAGGTTGGCGATTGGCGAAAGCCGGTGTGAAGTCCGATCTCCCCCCTTGTGGGGGAGATGTCCGGCAGGACAGAGGGGGCGCTGTCCCTCCGGCGTCCCAAAGAAAAAACCCGGCGCGAGGCCGGGTTTTTCAAACGTCACCGAGCAATCGCCTCAGCTCGCCTTGGCCTTGCCGGCGGCCTGGTCCTCGGCCAGCTTCTGCTGGAACATCTGCGCGAAATCGATTGGGTCGAGCATCAGCGGCGGGAAGCCGCCATTGCGGGTGGCCTCGGCGATGATCTGCCTGGCGAACGGGAACAGCAGCCGCGGGCATTCGATGAACAGCAGCGGCAGCATGTGCTCCTGCGGGAAGCCGCTGATGGCGAACACGCCGCCATAGACCAGCTCGACGTTGAACAGCACTTCCTTATCGAAGGACGCCTTGGCGTTCAGCGTCAGATTGACGTCGAACTGCTTGTCCGAAAGCGGGTTGGCGTTGACATTGACGTTGATGGCGATGCCGGGGGCCTTGTCGCGGCCGCGCAGCGAGTTCGGCGCGCCGGGGCTTTCGAACGAAAGGTCTTTCACATATTGGGCAAGCACGTTGAGCGAAGGCTGCGTCGCGTCGCCGTTGCCACTGGCCGCGCCGGTCGGCGCGTCGTCTTTGCTGGCCATAAGCCTTTGTCCTTTTGCCTCGGCAGCGTTGCTGACCGGATTGAAATCGGGCGTTCGCTACCATGGTCGGCATGACAAGACAAGGTTTGGCGACCTGCTCGTCCTTAAAGGCGACCTACTCATCCTTGAGGCGGCGCCAGGGGGAATTGTGATCCGGGCCGCGCTCGTCGCCGCGCGAATAGTCGCTGTCGTCGAGGTCGATGGTCTTGTCGCGTTGCCGGGCCCCGAATCCGCCGGTGCCGAAACTGGTGGCCAGCACGATGCGGCCTTTCAACAGGCGCCAGGCGAGGTCGCGGACCGGCGGCAGGAACAGCAGAATGCCGAAAATGTCCGTGATGAAGCCGGGAATGATGAGCAGGATCGCGGCCAGAACGATCATGGCGCCGTGCGCGAGCTGGCGGCTTGGATCACGTCCCGCGTCCATTTCGGCGCGGACCCGGGTCATGACGCCGAAACCCTGGTATCGCAACAACAGAGCGCCGGCGATGCTCGAAGCCAGCACCAGGCCGACCGTCGCCAGCGCGCCGACCTGGCGGCCGACAATGACGAAACCGGCGATCTCCAGAAGCGGAAGCGCGAGGATGAACAGGGGAAGCAGCGAAATGCGCAAATCTTGACCGATCGTTTCGATGTTTTGCCGGCCGGCGAGCAATCGCCGCTGGCACTGAACCTTTTAGATAGGTATGGCTGCCTTTAATTTGAATGATTGCAGCTTGCGTTCTATATGCTTTGGATGTTGAACGCTATGCGACCGCAGCCATTGCCTGGCCGGGCGGTCCGGCCGGAGTAGGGATTGATTGGCGGAAGATATGGGATTCTTCGACTTCGGCACGATTTTCTTTCTGGTTGCGGCGGTTGTGATCTTTTTCCAGCTGCGCAATGTGCTCGGCCGCCGCACCGGCAGCGAACGCCCGCCATTCGATCCCTATACGGCGGGCCGCACGCGCGAGGACGCCCAGAAGCCCGAGAATGTGGTCTCGCTGCCGCGCAAGCGAGCGCCGGGAGAGCCGGCAAGCGACGCCTATGCGGCGATCGACGCCTTCGCCAAGCCTGACACCGATCTCAACAAGGGCCTGCGCACGATCAAGGACAATGATCCGGCATTCGACCCGAAGACCTTCGTCGACGGCGCCAAGATGGCCTATGAGATGATCGTCATGGCCTATGCCGATGGCGATCGCAAGACGCTGAAGAACCTGTTGTCGCGCGAGGTCTATGACGGCTTTGTCGCGGCCATCGGCGACCGCGAGGCGAAATCGGAAAAGATCCAGTCCTCCTTCGTCGGCATCGACAAGGCCGACATCGTTTCCGCCGAGATGAAGGGCAGCGAGGCGCATATCACGCTGCGCATCGTCAGCGAACTGATTTCGGCGACGCGCGACAAGGCCGGCGCCGTCATCGACGGCGATCCCGAAACCGTCGCTGAGGTCAAGGATGTCTGGACCTTTGCCCGCGATACGCGCTCGCGCGACCCGAACTGGAAGCTCGTCGCCACCGAAGAAGAAGACTGAGCCCGGACCACGGCGGGGTCTGTCGTGTCGCTTTCTCAGGCGTTCAGCGAAAAATCCTTTGACGATCTGCCCGGTTGGGACGAGGACGACCATCTGGCTGCGTTCGCCGCTTTCCGGCGCTCGGCTTTTCATGTCATGACGAAACCCTATCGCTCCGGCGGGCTCGGCGTCGACTTCAATGCCTTCACCGAAGTCTACGCTGCAGCCCGCACCGTGTCGCCAACCGACCGGCGCGAAGCCCGCGCCTTCTTCGAGCGGCATTTCATCCCGGCGCACATAGGAGCCGAAAGCGGCGGCGCCGGCCTCGTCACCGGCTTCTATGAACCCGTGGTCGACGCCTCGCCGGTGCGAACCGAACGATTTGCGGTGCCGCTGCTGTCGCGTCCGGCCGATCTCGTCGACATCGACGACGCCAACCGGCCGCACGGCATGGATCCCTATCTCGCCTTCGGCCGCGCCACGCCGAACGGACCGGTCGAGTATTTCGACCGCGGCGAGATCGAGCGCGGCGCGCTTGCTGGCAAGGGTTTGGCTGGCAAGGGTTTGGAAATCGCCTGGCTCGCCGACAGGGTCGACGCCTTCTTCATCCACGTACAAGGTTCTGCGCGGCTCACCATGACCGACGGCCGGCTTTGCCGCGTCACCTATGCCGCCAAATCCGGCCAGCGCTTTACCGGACCGGGCAAGATACTGAGCGAGACAGGCGAAATCCCGCTCGAAGCGGTGACCATGCAGTCGGTCCGCGCCTGGTTCCAGGCGCATCCGGATCGCATCGACGAGATCCTGTGGCGCAACCGCTCCTATATTTTTTTCCGCGAGACTTCGGTCAGCGAGGCGGCTGTCGACGACCCGGAACTCGGGCCGATCGCTGCCGCCAAAGTGCCGCTGACACCGGGCCGCTCCGTCGCTGTCGACCGTCTGCTGCATACATTCGGGACGCCGTTCTACATCGATGGGCCGTCGCTGACCGCTTTCGGCAACAAGCCGTTCCGGCGGCTGATGATCGCGCAGGACACCGGCTCTGCCATTATCGGGCCAGCCCGTGGCGACCTGTTCGCCGGAACGGGACATGCGGGCGGCGAGATCGCCGGCGTTATCCGCAACCCTGCCGATTTCTACGCGCTGATACCGCGTCCGCTTGTACCGGGAGCGGGGCGATGACCCGGCGCATCGACAGGCTGAGCGAGGACGACCGGGTCCTGTGGAACCTGGTGGCGCGCACCGCCAAGCCGCTGAAGGGCAAGTCCGCCATCGACAGTCCGGACATCGGCCCGGGCATCGCTGATGACACGAAGCCACCGCCGCGTGTCCAGGCGATGGCTCCGGCTGCGGCGGCGAAAGCCAAGACGCAGCATGTTTCGCATGCACTCGACGAACCGACGCTGGAAAAGCTGTCGAAGGGCCGGCTGCCGATCGAAGGCCGCGTCGACCTGCATGGCCTGAGCCAGGACGAAGCCTATTCGCTGCTGTTTTCCTTCCTGCACCGGGCGCACGCCGGCGGCATTCGCTACGTGCTGGTCATCACCGGCAAAGGCTCCTCGTCGGGCGGCGACGGCATCCTGCGGCGCGCCGTGCCGGCCTGGCTGTCGACACCCGCATTCAGGCCGCTCGTCTCCAGCCACGACCATGCTGCCCGCAACCATGGCGGCTCGGGCGCGCTCTACGTCCGCCTGCGGCGCGCGCGCACATGAGAATGCACCCCATGAGGATGCACTTGTGACTCCGTTCGGCGAAAAGCTTCGCGCCCTGCGAAGCGAACGCGGCGTCAGTCAGAAGGCCATGGCCGAGGCGATCGGCGTCAGCGCCGCCTATCTGTCGGCGCTGGAGCATGGTCGCCGCGGCGCGCCGACCTGGACGCTGATCCAGAAGATCATCGGCTATTTCAACGTCATATGGGACGATGCCGAGGAACTCGCACGGCTGGCCGAGACCTCGCACCCACGGGTGAAGCTCGACACGTCGGGCCTCAGCCCCGCCGCCACCGAGCTTGCCAATGTTTTGGCCGAAAACATCGAAAAACTCGACGAAGCGGCGCTTCGCCGCATCACCGCATCGATCCGCGCCGCGCTGAAGCAGCCAAAGTGACGGCCTGCTACTGGACCGCGCCGACCAGAACCGGCTGGCCATCACGGATCGAGACCCAGCGGCCGGTATTGTCGATCGCTTGTCGCTTGAGGAAGCGGTAGCCGGTTCGGTCCCATGAGCGGACCTTTCCGTCCAGATTGTCGAGGATGTAGTCGCCCTTGCTTGTGCGCACCGTCAGCACGGCATGGCCCTCGCCGTCCGGCTTGCGCACGACGGTCATCAGAAGATTGGCGTAGGACAGGCCCAAGCGATTCAATTCGCGGCGCTTTTCCAGGACATAGTCCTCACAGTCGCCAACGCCCTTGACGGGATAGGCCCAGACCTCGTCCCTGCCATAGATGTCGATGTCGCTTATCGGCTTGACGGCGGTGTTGACCCTGGCATTGACGCTGAGGATCTTGCGCCAGAGCGCACCGGTCATGGTGGCGGGGGCGAGATGGCCCGGGTGGATCGAGCATTCGGCCGGACTGGTTTTGCAGAAATCATAGTGGCCGATCGGCTGCGATGTCGGCCCGCCGGTTGCCATTGGTCCGGCCGCCGATGCCGTCGTCGACCAGCCTGCCGCAAGTGCCAGCCCAAACAGTGCGCACACGCGTAGCGTTCTCGCCAGTGGTGAGGAAATCATTGTCCCCCTCGTCCCTTGTTGTTAACGAAAGGTTAAGGGCGATTGACAGTCCCTGTCAATTATACCAACGGCCAGTTTTGCGACATGGTTACCCGCGCGGCCGAAACAGCGGCTATTGTGCAACAGATCGACTGAGCGGACACGAGACCGCCGTTCCACCGGCCGCTCCCTTACTTGCTGGCGATGCGGACCAGCTTCGGCTTCACCGCAACGCGGGTCTGGCGGCCATAACTGGTGATGAAGTCGATGATGCGCGGCACGATTTCGGAGCGGAAGCGCGAGCCGTTGAAGACGCCGTAATGGCCGACCGCCGGCTGCATGTAGTGAGCGTGCCTGTCCGCCGGGATGTTGACGCAGAGGTCGTGCGCGGCCTGGGTCTGGCCGAGGCCGGAAATGTCGTCGTTCTCGCCCTCGACCGTGAACAGGGCGACATTACGGATATCGGAGGGATCGATGGCCACGCCGCGATGCGTCATTTCGCCCTTGGGCAAGGCGTGGCGGACAAACACGGTGTCGACCGTCTGCAGGTAGAACTCCGCCGTCAGATCCATCACCGCCATATATTCGTCGTAGAAGTCGCGGTGCTTCTCGGCATTGTCGCCATCATTCTTCACCAGATGCATGAAGAAGTCCTTATGGGCGATGATGTGGCGGTCGAGATTCATGCTCATGAAGCCCGAAAGCTGCAGGAAGCCGGGATAGACCTCGCGGCCGAAGGCCGGTACCGGCCACGGCGCCTGCATGATGACGTTGTCGCGGAACCAGTCGACGCCCTTCTCCTCGGCCAGAAGGTTGACCGCGGTCGGATTGCGGCGGGTGTCGATCGGCCCGCCCATCAGCGTCATTGTCGAGGGAACGAACGGGTCGCCGCGCGTTTCCATCAGTGCCACCGCCGCCAGCACCGGCACCGAAGGCTGGCACACCGCCATGACGTGGGTGTCGGGCCCCAGCGCATGCAGCATGTCGACAATGTAGTCGATGTAGTCGTCGAGGTCGAAGCTGCCCTCGCTGAGCGGTACCATGCGGGCGTCGACCCAGTCGGTGATGTGGACGTCGGCATGGGGCAGCATCGCCTCGACCGTGCCGCGCAGGAGCGTTGCATAGTGGCCCGACATCGGCGCCACGATCAGCAGCTTCGGATCAGGCCGGCGGCCGGCGGAAACCGCCCGCTCGAATCGGAGGAGATTGCAGAACGGCCGCGACCACACGGTCTTTTCGGTGACATCGACGCTTTTCCAGTCGACCACGGTCTTGGTCAGGCCGAATCGCGGCTTGCTGTAGCGGCGCGTCGTGCGCTCGAACAATTCGGCGGTTGCCGCGACCGAGCGGCCCCACGACGTGTGCGTGAATGGATTGAGCGGATTGGTATAGAACATCCGCACCGCATCGGCATAGAGGCGGGCCGGCTGCACGGCGGCGTGGTTAAATTCGTAGAACTGGTAGAACATCGAGAACCCCGCTGCTGCGACCGAAGGGACGACAGCAGCGTCGAGCCTTGAATCTCTCGCGCGGAGGTTAACAACAAACTGCTGCGATGCAATACGTCAAGTGAAGTGATTTATGCTCATACTTTCGTTTAAGCTGTTGAAAACCGGCTTTGAACGGCGGGAGCCGGCTTATTGTGCGAATGCGAAGGCCGGCAACGGGCAATCGCTACAGCATAATCTCAGACGCGTGGCATCACACGCGGTCGGTGCACACAGCGGTATGGCCCGAACTGATGAAGCCGAGCCGTCTGGCGGCGCCCTTCGACAGGTCGATCACGCGACCTCTAATGAACGGGCCGCGGTCGTTGATGCGCACGACGACGCTGCGGCCATTGTTGCGGTTGGTGACCTTCAGCTTTGTGCCGAAAGGCAAGGTGCGGTGCGCGGCGGTCAGCGCCGACGGGTTCATCCGCTCGCCGGAAGCGGTCTTCGAGTGCAGCGCGTACCAGGAGGCGCGGCCGCATTGAGCGGCGGCAGGGGATGCGGCGACCATCAGGCCAGCCGCGATCGTCACCGCGACAAGCGCGGTCTGGTTTGGTTTCTTCATCTGCGGCAAATGGCTCCGTTTGACAGACCCGGCCGTTACGGATCGAATGTGGCACGAAATGCGGCAATCGTCTGGCGGTTCCATGACTACTGTACACGTTTGGAGTCGGCGGGAAACAGTCTGTCAGGGAATGTTTAGATTGTGCCGATGTATGTCTGGTGGTCTTCGCACCCGCACCCGGGTGTTGCCGGCAAGAACCGGCCTTATCATGCAAGTAGATGTGAGAGCGATCGGGTCGCTTCCTTTCGCTTTGCCGTGGCGGTCATGGCTGAATTGAGGATCGACTTGGGAAGGAAATTCCGACGATGAGATTGATCAAAAATCTGCTGGCGTTGATCGTGCTCGCCATCGGCGCGCTCTGGTCGCTGCAGGGCGTCGGCCTGGTCGGAGGCAGCTTCATGACCGGCCAGTCGCAATGGCTCTATATCGGCATCGTCACCGTGCTGGTCGGGCTGGGCGGATTGGTGTGGGCGAACCGTTCGCGCCCCTGACATTGATACTGGCCTGACATTCACATTGAAATGGATCATTGATCAGGCCGGGTACCCTTCACCGCGTTTCGGGCAACCGGCTGCAAACATTTCTCGTTTTGCATCCTCCTCAGGCAAATCCATGCTGCGGATGGCCGAGGATTTGAAAACTGATCCCTGTATTCGCGGTTAAGTATAGTAGTCTTATCGACATTACAGAAATTGGAGAGAATGATGAGCGACGGCAGCCTCCATATCGATCGCCGGCGGGGCATCCGCCTTCAATGCCGAGCGCGCTGGCTGCCCAGCTGCCTCTATGCCCTCAAGGGCGCAAAACGTCCGCCAAAATGGCCGCAGCGGCTTGAAAACGAAGCAAAATCAACGGTGCTCGGCTTGTATATCATGTCACTAGAATTTATGTGTCATGTAAGCTTGGACGCGGTGGGGACGCCCGCCAGGCGTTTCACAACCGGTGGCCCTGCGCCATCGCACAACAGAGAAACGTTCGGTCTATGCTCACGAAAAAGGGCAAATACGGCCTCAAGGCGCTCGTCCATCTCGCGCGGCTGCCGGTTGGACAGCTCGCCTTCGTTGGCGATATCGCCACCGGAAACAACATTCCGAAGAAATTTCTCGATGCCATCCTGGTCGAGCTGCGTAACGCCGGCTTCGTCCAGAGCCGCAAGGGCAAGGAGGGCGGCTATCGCTTGGCGCGGCCGGCGGATGAAATCAAGATCGGCCATGTGGTGCGCGTGCTCGACGGGCCACTGGCCCCCATCCCCTGCGCCAGCCGCACCCGATATCAGCGCTGTGAAGACTGCAACGAGGCGACATGCCAAGTCCGACATCTGATGCTGGAGGTCCGGCAAGCGATCGCCGAGGTGCTGGATCAACGCAGCCTCGCCGAGATGCGCGATATCGCCGGCGAAGAAGACCTTTCGGTTGCGTTGGAGATTCAGGCCTGAGCCGGAACCGACGGCTCCCGAGGCAATTGGTGCGCGCATGACCGGTCGCGCAAATTCGATCGTCCCGAATTCGATCATTATTGTCGGCGGCGGCGCCAGCGGCGTCGTCCTTGCCGCGCATCTCCTGAAGTTGCCCAATCCCGATCTCCGCGTCACGCTGATCGAAAAGCGTCCGCATTTCGGACAGGGCATCGCCTATTCCACGCTGCTGTCGGCGCATGTGCTGAATGTCAGCGCGGCCGGCATGAGCGCCTATGCCGACGACCCCGGCAATTTCTGGCGCTGGCTGCTTGAACGCGGCCTGGCAACTCCAGAGCAGGCGCCGGCCTATGCGCCGCGCAGCGTCTATGCCCGCTATCTGAAGGAGCTGCTGGACGAGCTCGAGGCTCGCGAGACCGGGCGTCTTCGGCTGATCCGCGAGGAGAGCCTGTCGATCTCGCCGACTGCGTCCGGGGTCGAGGTGACGCTGGCCAACGGCACCAGCGTCGTCGCCCATCTTGCCGTGCTGGCGACCGGGCATGACGAGGAGCCGGGCGCCGGCCAGGGCCACGCGATCAGGATGGGATCAGAGGCCGACACCGCGCTGGACCCCGAATCCCGAGTCCTGGTGCTGGGCACCGGCTTGAGCATGGTCGATGCCTTCCTGTCGCTCGAACAGCGCGGCCATCGCGGTGAGATCGTGGCGGTGTCGCGGCGCGGTCTGCTGCCTTCGCCGCATCGCAAGGGCAATCCGATCAAGCTCGACGTCGCCGACATTCCGCTCGGCACCCAGCTTTCCTACTTTGTCGGCTGGTTCCGCGATCTGATCCGGGAAAACCAGAAGGCCGGCATCGACTGGCGCGACGTCGTCGACGGTCTCAGGCCGTTCAACCAGAAGATCTGGCAGAACTGGCCGTCTTCGGCCAAGCGCCGCTTCGTCGAGCACACCAAGGCGTGGTGGGATATCCACCGCCATCGCATGGCGCCGGAAGTCTATGGCCGCGTCACCGAGGCGGTTCAATCGGGCTGCATCCGGCTGGTCGCCGGGCGCGTCGTCGGAATCACCGCGGGTGACGATTTCAGCGTGCAGGTCCAGTCGCGCCACACGCAAAACATCGAGACGTTCGAAGTCGCCCGCATCTACGACTGCACCGGCATCGCCAGGGATATCTCTACCACCACGAACAGCGTGGTGCGATCGCTGGTCGATCGCGGGCTGGCGCGGCCGGACCCGCTGCGCCTTGGCCTCGACGTATCAGACAATTGCGAGGTCATCGCCAGCGACGGCACCGTATCGGCCAAGATTCTCGCGGTCGGGCCACTGACGCGCGGCACCTTCTTCGAGATCGACGCCATTCCGGATATTCGCGTCCAGTGCGCGCGGCTGGGCAAGCGGTTGCTGGGGTGAGGCAGAACCTGTTGATGCCGGAGGGGGGTGGGAAGGATCGTTGCAGGCAGAAGGCATTTGGGTTGGGACCACCGGCAGCGAAAGCCGGAATCCCATTCCCCGTCTGGCCAATGGATTGGCACGATCTATCTTCTTTCAGACTGCAAACGGCTGGAAAAGAAGATAGGCTGACAGCCTGCCCAAGGCGGTCGCTTGACCATGGAGCATCTGATATGAGCAAGCATAAGATTGCCGCACCCGACAGTTCCCCCTCGGGCAGTGCCCATTCGGACGAGGCCCCATCCTCAGACAGGGCAATGTCCCGCCTGCGTCCGCCCTATGCATCAGTTCTTGACCTGATCGGGCAGACGCCGGTCGTCGAGCTGACCAAATTCGACATCGGCAAGTGCCGGCTGTTCATCAAGCTTGAAAGCCAGAACCCCGGCGGCTCGATCAAGGACCGCATCGCGCTGTCGATGATTGCCGCCGCCGAAAAGCAGGGCAAGCTGAAGCGCGGCGGCACCATCGTCGAGGCGACCGCCGGCAACACCGGTCTTGGCCTCGCCCAGGTCGGCATCCCCAAGGGCTACCGCATCATTCTCGTCGTGCCCGACAAGATGTCGCGCGAAAAGATCCAGCATCTGCGCGCGCTCGGCGCAGAAGTGCGCATGACCCGTTCCGACGTCGGCAAGGGCCATGCGGAATACTACCAGGACATGGCCGAAAAGATCGCCGCCGAGCTGCCCGGCGCCTTCTATGCCAACCAGTTCGCCAACCCGGCCAATCCGCTCGCCCATGAAACCACGACCGGTCCGGAAATCTTTCAACAGCTCGATGGCGACGTCGATGCCGTGGTCGTCGGCGTCGGCTCCGGCGGCACGCTGACCGGGCTTGGCCGCTATTTCGCAAAGGTCTCGCCGAAGACCGAGATGATTCTCGCCGATCCGGTCGGCTCGGTGCTGGCGCCCTTGATCAAGACCGGCAAGATGATAGAGGCCGGAAGTTGGACCGTGGAAGGTATCGGCGAGGATTTCGTCCCGCCCAATGCCGATCTGTCTCTGGTCAAGAAGGCCTACTCCATCACCGACAAGCAGAGCATGCTGGCCGTGCGCGACCTGCTTTCGCGGGAAGGCATCCTCGCCGGCTCGTCGTCCGGCACGCTGCTTTCGACCGCGCTTCGCTATTGCCGCGAGCAGACCGTGCCGAAACGGGTCGTCACCTTCGTCTGCGACAGCGGCAACAAGTACCTGTCGAAAGTATTCGACGACTTCTGGCTGGCCGAGCAAGGGTTGGCCGAGCAGGAGCAGCATGGCGATCTGCGCGATCTGGTGATGCGCACGCTACGCACCGGCGACATCGTGTCTGTCGGCCCGGACGAAAGCCTGCTCAACGCCTATGGCCGCATGCGCCGTTCGGATGTCTCGCAACTGCCGGTGCTGGACGACGGCAAGCTGGTCGGCATCGTCGACGAAAGCGATATCCTCGCCCACGTCGAAGGCCCCTATGACAGCCGCTGGGACCGTTTTAAGGCCCCGGTCCGCACGGCGATGACCTCCAATTTGCACACGCTGCAGGCCAGCCAGACGCTGGACGCGCTACTGCCGGTGTTCGACCGCAACGAAGTCGCCATCGTCTTCGATGGCGACGAATTCATTGGCCTGATAACCCGCATCGACCTGATCAACCATCTGAGGCGCGCCCGATGACCATCAAAGCCACCGTATCGGGCAGGAATCGCCTGGCCTTCTCGACGCGCACGATCCATGGCGGCCAGAGCCACGACCCGACGACGGGTGCGGTGATGGTGCCGATCTATGCGACCTCGACCTATGGCCAGCAGAGCCCGGGCGTGCACAAGGGTTTTGAATATGCCCGCAGCCAGAACCCGACCCGCTTTGCCTTCGAGCGCGCCGTGGCCGACCTCGAAAGCGGCGCAGCCGCCTTCGCCTTCGCCTCGGGGCTGGCGGCGATCGCCACCATTTTCGAACTGCTCGATTCCGGCGCCCATGTCGTCGCCACCGACGACATCTATGGCGGCACCTTCCGGCTGCTCGAGCGGGTGCGCAAGCGCTCGGCCAACCTCCAGATCGACTTCGTCGACTTCACCGATCTGGCCGCGGTCGAGGCGGCGATCCGCCCGGAAACCAAAATGCTCTGGGTCGAGACGCCGACGAACCCGCTGCTGCGTGTCGTCGACCTCGAGGCGGTCGCCGCGCTGGCCAAGCGCAAGGGCGTAATCTCGGTTGCCGACAACACCTTCTGCAGCCCCTATCTGCAGCGGCCGCTGGAGGTCGGCATCGACATATCAGTCCATTCGACGACGAAATACCTCAACGGCCATTCCGACATGGTCGGCGGCGTCGCCGTGGTCGGCGACAACAAGGATCTGGCCGACCGGCTGAAATTCCTGCAGAACGCGATTGGCGCCATTTCCGGGCCGTTCGACAGCTTTCTCGCGCTGCGCGGCCTCAAGACGCTGGCGCTCAGGATGGAGCGCCATTCGTCGAACGGCCAGAAGATCGCGCACTGGCTGGAAAGCCGTCCCGACATCCGCCGCGTCATCTATCCCGGTCTCCCCAGCCACCCGCAGCACGCCATCGCCAGGCGGCAGATGCACGCCTTCGGCGGCATGATCACAGTCGAGCTCGACCGCGACCTCGCCGGCACAAAACGCTTCCTCGAACACACGCAACTGTTCACGCTGGCCGAAAGCCTCGGCGGCGTCGAAAGCCTGATCGAGCACCCGGCGCTGATGACACACGGCTCGATCCCGGCCGGGAAGCGGGCCGAGATCGGGATTTCCGATTCGCTGGTGCGGTTGTCGGCCGGGATCGAGGATGGTGACGATCTGATTGCGGATCTGGATCAGGCGCTGGCGAGCTGAGGGGCGTTCATGCGGTTAGTCCGTTGACCTGCGCCGCATTTCAAGCAACTGAACTTCGCCGGCGCCTGTCATTGATCGGGTTTATCACTGTCGGCGCCATTCGCTTTGCCTTGCCTGATTGTGCTGCCGGTCCGCGGCAAGCCGGCGCACTCGATTATCTTTTCCGACAACCAATCCAGGCCAATATCTGATGCCGATCTTACATGCCGCACGAGGGTGAACGTGAAGGGATCGACAGCGAGCGGCGGTTCAAGCACCGCAAGCCCGAATTGATTGGCGTATTTGGCGGCGAGTCTGGCCGGAACCGTTGACGAGAGATCGCTATTCGCGACAACGCCCATGGCGGTCATGAACATTGGAACGCTCGCGACGACCCGCCGCCGGAGCCGGCGCTTTTTCAAAGCCTGATCGACCATGCCATGAAAGCCGCCTCTGAATGAGACAAGCACGTGATCGAGTGCCAGGTAGTGGTCGAGCGATATCGGACCGTGCGCAACGGGATGGTCTTTCCTGACCACGACGACAAAGTCCTCATCGAAGACCGGCATCGCCTGGAATTCATCCGGCAAATCCCAGAAGCGCCCAATCGCCATCTCCATTTCGTTCGTGCGCAGGGCGTTCAGGCTTTCGGCTCCGACAGCGAATTGAAACGCGACCCGGCATCCAGGTGCTTCGGCGCGCAGCATCCCTATCAGCGGAGGGGCAATCACGGCGCCGACCAGGTCGTTGCCCGCGAGCCTGAAGGTGCGCGATGATGTTTCAGGTTCGAAATGCGTGGGAACGTCGAGCGCCGCGTGGGCAAGCCGAAGAATGATTTCAATCTGCGGAAGAAGCTGTGAGGCGCGAGGCGTCGGCTCCAGCCCGTTCGGACGCCTGATGAATAGGGGATCGTCGAACAGCTCCCGCAGCCGCGCGAGCGCATGGCTGACGGCGGACTGACTTACGCCCAGCGCTGCCGCGACAAGCGTGGTTTTCTGCAGCCGTACGAGATCGCGGAAGATTGCTAGCATGGTGAAGTCCAGCCGGCGCAGCTTCAGCTGATCGGTATTGGCTTTGCGCATCAACTGCATCTCCTCTTCGCCACGCGATCACCTGTTTCAGCGATATCAACTTCATTCATATCGCATATCTAGAGATTTCAGTTGATCAAATAATGGCAAATCCTATGATCGATGGCTAGACGCCGGTACTGCCATGGCCTGTGGAGCTTGGAAGGGAATTGCTGAACATGATGCGCACCCCAGTTGCGACAAAGCCCGGATCACTGGATCGAAGGCAGTTCCTGGGCATGGCCGGCGCGCTAGTCTTATCGGCGAACTTGACCGTGAAAGCGCAGGCCGCATCCCCGGACAAATTCGTGAATGCCTGGCTGCGCATCGATCCGGACGATCAAGTGACGATAGTGCTGTCCCAGTCGGAAATGGGACAGGGCATCCAAACCACCCTTCCCCTGGCGCTCGCGGACGAGCTCGGCGCCGACTGGTCGCGGGTAAGGCTGGAATGGTCCGATTTCGATCCCGCATACCGGCATCCGCAATATCAGTGGATGTTCACCGGCAACAGTGAATCGATCCCGACCTTCTTCCCGATCATGCGGACCGTCGGCGCTGCCGCGCGCGAGATGCTCGTCGAGGCAGCCGCGGCGCGTCTGGATGTTGCGGCCGCCAGTCTTCGCGTCGACAAGGGCCGCATCCACCATGATCCGACAGGCCGGATGCTGACCTTTGGCTCGGTTGCTGCGGACGCGGCGAGGCTTGAGGTCCCGAAAGATCCCCAGATCAAGCCGGCAAGCAGCTCGGACCTGATCGGCAAGCCGCAGCCGCGCGTCGACATACCCCCGAAGGTCGATGGATCAGCCATCTTCGGCATCGATGTGAAAGTGCCTGGCATGGTGGTGGCCGCCATCCGCCGGGCCCCTTCGCAAGGAGGATCGCTCGCGGCATTCGATGCAGCGGCGATCAAGGCCGAACGTGGCGTGCTTGCCGTCGTCGAAATTCCATCCGGCCTCGCCGTCGTTGCCAATGACTACTGGACGGCGAAGCAGGCTCTCGATCGGGCCAATCTTTCATTCACGCCTGGTCCGCTCGCCGGATATTCAACCGATGGCCAGAAGGCCGAATATGTCGCGCTGCTGAAATCCGCCCCGTTCGACACAATGGTCAAAGCGGGTGATACCTCTGCCGCTCTTGCGGCTGCGAACGACGTGCTGGAGGTCACATTCGAAATTCCCGCCCAGGCGCATGCGACAATGGAGCCGATGAACTGCACGGCCCATGTGACGCAGGACCGGTGCGAGTTATGGATTCCGACACAGGGCGTCGAGATCACCCATGCCGTCGCCAGGCAGGTGACGGGCCTCGCGGACGACCAGATCATTATCCATAGGACGTTGCTCGGTGGCGGCTTCGGCCGGCGGCTGCTCGCGGATTTCGCCAAGATCGCTATCATCGTTGCAAAGGCCGCTGGCCGCCCTGTCAAGGTCATCTGGAGCCGGGAAGAAGATTTTCGCTACGACGCCTACCGCCCGCCAATGCTTCATGCGGTGAAGGCGTCTCTCGGCAATGACGACCTGCCGGTGGCCATGACGCATCGTGTCGTCTCGCCTTCCCACATGCTCTACATTTTCCCGCGCGGCGCCATCAAGGCAGAGGGCGACTGGGCGCGGCCGATCATGCCGCCGGCAGCCTATGACAGCATGGCGGTCGAAGGTCTGACAAAGACGCCTTATGCCATTCAAAACTACGCCGTCGAGCAGCATCGCGTCGACACGCCGCTTGCCGTTTCCGTTTGGCGCACAACCGGCCACGGGCCGAACAACTTTGTCCTGGAAAGTGTTGTCGACGAATTGGCGCACCGCGCCAAGGACGACCCGCTTTCCTATCGGCTGAAGCTTGCCGCTTCCGACCCTCGTGCGGTCGCTGTGCTGAAAGCTGTCGGCACACTGTGCGGCTGGTCGAATGCTCTGCCCGCCGGACGGTTCCGCGGCCTGGCGCTCGCCAAGGCGTTCGGCGGCTATATCGCGCAAGTCGTCGAAATCTCCGTCAAGGTCAGAGACATCAAGTGTCACCATGTCTGGAGCGCCGTCGATGTCGGCCAGACGCTCGACCCGGGCATTGCCACGTCCAACATCGAAGGCGGCGTGGTCTGGGGCCTTTCCGGACTGCGCACGGAAGTCACCTTCGCGGACGGTGAGATCGAGCAGACGAACTTCGATCAATTCGATCCGCTGCACCTGTCGGAAACCCCAGTCATCACGACACAATTCGTCGAGAGCGGCGGCAAGCCGACCGGTGTCGGCGAGATTGGTCCGGTGCCGACGCAGGCCGCTTTCTGCAATGCCGTGTTCGCCGCGACTGGCGAGCGCATCCGGACCCTGCCGATTTCGCGCAGCGGCTATCAGTTGGTCTGACGGGAGCCATACAATGACGAGATTTTCAGTCAATGGGAGTGCGGTCACGGTCGACGCCGATCCGGACATGCCGCTGCTATGGGCGTTGCGCGACCACCTCGGGCTGACCGGCACCAAATTCGGCTGCGGCATCGCTGCCTGCGGCGCCTGTACAGTGCACGTCGATGGCCAGCCAGTACGCTCCTGTTCCTTTTCGCTCGCTGACGCGGAAGACAAGCAGGTCACAACGATTGAGGGGCTATCGGACGACCGCTCGCATCCCTTGCAGCAGGCCTGGATTGCGGAACAGGTTCCACAATGCGGCTATTGTCAATCCGGCATGATCATGGCCGCCGCCGCGCTGCTTAAAGATAGGCCGCATCCAACCGATGACGACATCGACGCGGCAATCACCAATCTGTGCCGCTGCGGCACCTATGCCCGCATCCGCGCCGCGGTGCATCGCGCCGTGCGCGGTGCGTGATGATTGGCCGTCCGCTTCAGGCGCGAGCACTCGCCGGCGTGATGCTCGGCGCGATGGCAGCCTTGGCCTTCGTGCCGCCGCTGTGGTCGCAAACGAAGGGCGACAGTACGTCGTCGGCCGACGCCTTCGACACGATTGCCCGCGTCATGGTCAGCCCTCGCTGTCAGAATTGCCACACCTTGACGGACTTTCCGCGCCAGGGCGACGACCGGCATCGACACATGTTCCATGTAAAGCGTGGACCCGCGGATGATGGTGCGGCCGGCCTGCCCTGTTCCACCTGTCACGGACGATCGAACAACGCAGCCAGCGGCGTTCCCGGCGCCAACGACGAGTGGCGGCTCGCGCCCCTCACCATGGGTTGGGACGGCCTTTCCCAACATGAGCTTTGCGAACACCTGAAGGATCCACAACACAACGGAAACCGCAATGGCGGTCAGGTCATCGATCATCTCAGATCGGCCCTCGTCAGATGGGCCTGGTCGCCAGGCGTCGACCGGACCGGGAAGACACGAACGACCCCGCCCGTCCCCTATGAGGAATTCACGAAGGATGCCGAAAGCTGGATGACGAGCGGAGCCGCATGTCCGAAATAGCCGAAGCTGAGGACTTGCCGGGTCGCGGCGCACCGAGCAAAGGCGGCGCCGATCGAGGCCGCCGCCACTTCCTGCAATGTGTGGCCGCAGCCACGGTCGCGCAGGCCGGGTTTTGCGGATGTGGACTTCATCCGGCGCTCGCGGCCGACGGCACCATCGCGGCGTCCGGCACGGGCCCTCTGGTCGATCCTGGCAAGGGCTACCTCGTCCAGCAGATTGGCGACGGGCTCTATTGGGTTACGGACGGTGCGTACAGCACAATGTTCATGGTCTCGTCGGCCGGGGTGGTTGCCTGCGATGCGCCACCCACGCTTGGGGAGAATTACTTCAAGGCCATTGCTGAAGTCACAGACAAGCCGGTGACGCATCTGGTCTACAGTCACGAACATGTCGACCATATTGCCGGTGCGCATCTGTTCGCAAAGGACGTCACGATCGTCGCCAACGCCCGGACGGCCGAACTGCTCGCTTCGCGGAAAGACCCGCGACGTCCGGCCCCAACCGTAACCTTCGACACGGCCTACACGCTCGAACAGGGAAACCAGCGCCTCGAACTGGCGTATGGGGGCATCAACCATTCGATCGACAACATCTTCATCTTCGCGCCTCGCCAAAAGACCCTCATGTTCATCGACGTCGTCTATCCCGGCTGGATGCCCTATAAGAATCTCGGCATTGCCATCGACATTCCGGGCTTTGTCGAGGCGCATCGCAAAGTTCTTGCCTACGATTTCGAAACGCTTGTCGCCGGCCACATCGACCGTCCCGGCAACCGCCAGGATGTCGAGACGCAGGCCGAACTGGTAAAGGACCTCGTCAACGCGGCGGAACTGGCCTATGCGAGCCTATCTTTCCCCGCCTTCCTAAGGCAGCATCCGCCGAGGCTCGCCGGAAGAACGGCCTGGGACCTCCATCAGGATTATGAGCAGACCCTGGTCTCCCAGATGCATGATGGGCTTCTGCCGAAATGGCGCGACAGGCTCGCCGGGACCGAAACCTACCTGCGCGACAATTGCTGGGCGATGCTCGAAGCTTTCGTCGTCCAGGGAAAGCCTGATATCTCGGGGCTGTAGCGCATTACCGCTCGTGGGCTCGATATCTGCGCATCGACGCCTTGCTTTTGCAACGAGCCTTGCGGATCAGCACCGACTACCAGTTGACCTGACGCGCGTCCGGCAGAATTGTGCTTCGTGCAATTGTCGACGAGCACCGCTGCCCCATGAACCCGCGCGACCCACCAAAGCCTACAGACGCCCCGCTCACCTTCGCCGTGCTGGTCTTCCCCGGCTTTCCGATGATGGCGTTCAGCTCGGTCATCGAGCCGCTGCGTGCGGCCAACGTCCTGGCCAAGCGGGACTGTTGAGCGGGGCCCGTGCCCCGTTGGGTAGTGAGGTCAGTTTGAAACTTCCCGGCTAAATGGCGCATCCAACTGTGAATTGACAAGGCGACGTACCCTCGCTTTGCTATCGGGGCAACCTGGAGGGAAAGTCATGGCTTACTCGTATCGTTGCAGGGACTATCCGGGAAACGAGGCCTGTCCAGCGACGTTCACGGCAGAGACCGAGGCGGAAGTGATGAAGCATGTCGAGCTTCACGGCGCGATCGCTCACGGGGAAGACCCGAAGCAATGGTCGCCGGAAGACCGTAAACAGGTCATGAAGCTAATTGTAGCTACCTAAATCCGCTGCTTGCACGAGCCGCGCAGCGCCCCCACCATTATCTCCAATGCTCGGCAAGCATTTAGGAGTTCGGCCCGATAGGCGACAACGCCTAGGCGCGATGGAATTTTCAAACTGACCCACCGCCCGTTGACCTGAGTGGTATCCGGCGGAATTCTGGCCTTCCCTGCAATTGCCCACAGGCACGGTTGAAGTCATGACCACTCGAGAGCACCACCAACCGATGGCAGCCGACACTCCCCTCACCTTCGCGGTGCTGGTCTTCCCCGGTTTTCCCATGATGGCGTTCAGTTCGGTGATCGAGCCGTTGCGCGCGGCCAACGTGCTGGCCAAGAAAGAATGCTACCGCTGGATCATCATCGGCGCCGCCGAAGGGCCGGTCGAGGCTTCGAACGGGGTCGTCATCCAGCCGGGCTTTTTCGCCGGCGATGCACCGAAGGTCGACCGCATCGTCGTCTGTTCGGGCGGTGATGCCGATCATCTCGTCGCGGAGGACGCGGTGGGGTGGATCCGCAGGAGCCTGCGCGGCGGCGCTCATATCGGCGCGGTGGCGGATGCCGCCTTCTTCCTGGCGCGGGCCGGCCTGCTCGACGGCCATGCCTGCACCTTGCATTGGACCAGCCAGGCGGCCTTCACCGAGGCGTTCCCGGACATCGAGCTCAGGCGCGATCTCTATGTCATCGACCGCAAGCGCTTCACCTCGGCCGGCGGGGTCGGCAGCCTCGACATGATGCTGGAGATCATCACCAACGATTTTGGCGCCGAACTCGCGGCCGGCGTCGCCGAGTGGTTCGTGCACAGCCCGCTGCGCTCCAGTGTCGACCGCAAGCTGATGCCGCTGCGGTTACGCACCGGCGTCCAGAACGAGCTGGTGCTGTCGGCCATCGCCATCATGGAGGATGCGGTCGAGGAGCGGCTCGGCATGGCGGATCTGGCGGAAAAGCTCGGCGTCTCCTCCGACAAGCTCGAACGAAACTTCCGCTCCGAGCTCAGCATCTCGCCCAACGGCTATTACCGCCGCCTGCGGCTGAAGCGCGCCGCCGATCTCCTGGCGCATTCGACGCTGATGGTGCGCGACGTGGCGCTCGCCTGCGGTTTTGCTTCGATGTCGAGCTTTGCGCGGGCGTTCAGGGAGGAGCATGGCCACGCGCCGAAGGTGGCGCGCAGGCAGTAGATTTTCGGCGCAGGGGAATTTGACTCCAAGACGTCGGCGGGACAGCACCCCCCTCTGCCCTACCGGGCATCTCCCCCACTTGGGGGGAGATCGGCTTGTCATCCCGGCTTTCGCCAATCTCCAGCGTCGCAAGGGTGAGCGGAGCGCCGCAGCTGCCAATCTCCCTCCTTGTGGGGGAGATGTCCGGCAGGACAGAGGGGGGCGCCGTAGAGCGCCACGCAACGACTTCAAGCGGCATCCCGCACAACATCTGCGGTATCCCGCACAGCCTCTGAACGACGCATGGCTCATCTTCCCCGCTTCAGGAGGCACCCCATGAGCATTGTCGTGTTCGACCCCGACAGCACCGAGGACGTGGATTTCAAAGACCGCATGCGCCACCCGGCGGCGTCCGATCCGGCAGGCGGCATGTGGCTGTCAGACACCGAGCCGTCCTTCATCGATGCGGACGCGCTGCGCAAGGGGCGGCTAGCCAAGCTGCGCGCCTGGATGCGCGAGGCCGGTTATGGCGCCGTCGTGCTATTCGATCCCTACAACCAGCGCTATGCCACCGGCTCGCGCAACATGTTCGGCTATTTTCTGCGCAACTCGACACGCTATTTCTTCATCCCCACCGAAGGGCCGATCGTGCTGTTCGAGTATCCGCAGAGCTACCATGTCTCGATGGTGCTCGACACGATCGACGAGGCGCGTCCGTCCAAGCTGGTCTGGTCTTCCGTTTCGGGCCGCGACGACGAAACCGCGGGTCCCTTCGCCGACGAGATCGCCGAACTGCTCAAGGCGCATGGCGGCGGCTCGATGAAGCTCGGCCTCGACCGCTGCGGCCATCTGCAGGCGCTGGCGCTGGAAAAGCGCGGCTGCGAGGTCCGGGATTGCCAAGGTGAAATCTTGGCCGTGCGGGCAGTGAAGACGCCGGAGGAAATAAAATGCCTGCAGGTGTCGATGGCCGGCGCCGAGGCCGCCGTCTATGCGGTGCGCGAGTCAATCAAGCCCGGCGTTTCCGAAAACGATCTGTTCGCCATCATGTATCACGAGGTGATCCGGCAAGGCGGCGAGTTCATCGAAACCCGCCTGCTGACCTCGGGCCAGCGCACCAACCCATGGTTCAAAGAGGCCAGCGGCCGCAAGATCAGGCCGGGCGAACTTTTGGCGCTGGATACCGATACGATCGGCTGCTACGGCTATTATTCGGACTTCTCGCGCACGTTCCGCTGCGGGCCGGGCAAGCCGACGGATTATCAGAAGTCGCTCTACCGCATGGCCCACGATCAGGTTCAGCACAACATCTCGATCGTCAGGCCGGGCATGGCGTTTCGCGAGATTGCCGAAAAGGCCTGGAATATCCCGGATCGCTTCGTCGACCAGCGCTATACGTCTGTCATGCACGGCGTCGGCATGCATGGCGAGACGCCGTTCATCGCGCACGCCATGGACTACGAGACCTATGGCCGCGACGGTTTTGTCGTACCCGGCATGGTGGTGAGCGTCGAAAGCTATATTGGCGAGAAAGGCGGACGCGAGGGTGTCAAGCTCGAGGACGAGATCCTGGTCACCGAGACCGGCACCGAACTTCTGTCGCGCTTTCCCTATGAGGACGATTTTCTGGAGAAACAGGTTTGATCCCAGCATCCACCACTGGTCGCGGTGCGGTATCGCAAATCTTCGGGACTAACCGCAGCGCTCATGCTTTCGTCATCCTAGGGCGGAGCAAGGAGCGCAGCGACGCGGCGCAGACCCTAGGATCCATGCCGTTACATCTAGGCTTCGAGACGGTGCAGAACTCTGTTCCGCTGCATTCTTCACTAGAGGTAACGGCATGGATTCCAGGGTCTTCGCGACGCCGCTTCGCGGCTGATTCGCCCTGGAATGACGAAGTTCAGGTATCCGAATGAAGAGCCCGGTCTCGATCAAACGCGGCACGGTGGCCGCGGTGTTCGTTGACCTCCAGGAGGAGCATCGGCAGGACAAGCGTTATCTGGTCGAGGGTTTTGCCGACATTCTGGCCAACGTCCAGCGCCTGCAGGCGGCGGCGCGGGTCAACGATGTGCTGCTCTACCATTCGGCCTATATCGTCGATCTCACCAGGGAGGCGCGGCGGTTCCATCCGGTCGATGCGAATGGCAGGTCGGCCTTCTCCGACAAGGACGATCCGCTGACGGCGATCTGTCCGGAAGTGGCGCCGGTCGCCGGCGAGATGATGCTGGTCAAGACCGAGGCCAGCGCCTTCGGTGCAGGCCCCGCCGCGGGGCGGCTCAAGGCCGAAGGGATCGAGTGGCTGGTCGTTGCCGGCGTGTGGACCGAGGCCTGCATCGACGCCACCGTTAGGGATGCGGTGTCATCAGGCTTTCGGGTGCTGCTGGTCAAGGATGCCTGCGGCAGCGGCAGCACGGCAATGCACCAGACCGCAATCCTCAACCTTGCCAACCGGCTCTATGGCGGCGCCGTGACCACCACCGACGGCGCCTGCCGGCTGATGGCAGGCGAGACGGTCGATGCATGGCAGGTCCAAGGTTCCGTGCCTTTGCGCTTCACCTATGAAAATGCGGCCCGGCTCTACGACGAGCTCTGATGCTTCCAGGTGGGACCGGATGGCGATGGTCAGCGGCGCCGAAAAAACCGAAAAAGCAAAACGGGAAAAATACGCGACGCTGCTCGATCCGGCGCTGTGGGCCTATATCGACCGGGTCAACGCATGGTATCCGCCCGAAATCGACCTGCCGGTCGACAAGCAGCGGTCGGTCTACGACGCGATGTGCCGGGCGTTTCACGCGGGCACTCCCGCAGGCGTTGAAGCCAGCGACGGCACGGTTGTTGCCGGCGGCCACGCGATCCCGATCAGGCGCTACCAGCTGGCGGGCAAGGCGCCGCAGGCGCTGGTCGTCTATTATCACGGCGGCGGCTTTGTGCTTGGCGGCCTCGACAGCCATGACGACATCTGCGCCGAGATCTGCGCCGGCACCGGCTTTGCGGTCTTATCCGCCGACTACCGGCTGGCGCCCGAACATCTGCATCCGGCCGCCTTCGACGATGCGCTGGCGGTGTTCGAATGGGCGGCGACAAGCGGGCTGCCGGTTGTGCTGTGCGGCGAGAGCGCCGGCGGCAATCTTGCCGCCGCGGTCGCGCACGCGGCGCGCCGCCATCCTCGCCGCGCAATTGGCCAGGTGCTGGTCTACCCCGAGCTGGGCGGTGACGAGAGCGCCGGCTCCTATGTTGAGCACGCCGAGGCGCCGCTGCTCACCCTCAGCGACATCGAATTCTATCGCCAGGTCCGCTCCGGCAAGGCACAGTCGCCGGACGACCCGACCTTCCTGCCGCTGCACGACAGCGACTTCTCCGGCCTGCCGCCGACGGTCATCGTCACAGCGCAATGCGATCCGCTGTCATCGGACGGCGAGGCCTATCGCGACCGCATCCTTGCCGCCGGCGGCCGCGCCTGGTGGTACGAGGAGCAGCGCCTCGTGCACAGTTTCCTGCGCGCCCGCAAAACCGTGCCGCGGGCCGGCGAAGCGTTCACCCGCATCGTCGCCGCCATCGCCACGCTCGGCAAGGGCGACTGGTTGTAGGGAACCCGCGAAGGCCCCCTCATCCGGCCGCTTCGCGGCCACCTTCTCCCCGAGGGGAGAAGAGATCGCCCACGCCGGTGCCAGCCTTTTCTCCCCGCCGGGGAGAGAAGGTGGCCCGAAGGGCCGGATGAGGGGGCCTTACAAGCACCCCACTCTTCACCTCTGCGGAACAGCGCACAACAGCTGCGGAAACCCGAACACTTTCCCGCTAAATCCCACACTATCATTGCCCATGGACAAAGGCGCCCGGCGGCCGCATCCGCCCCCGCGACGCGGTCGACCGGGCGCCGGCAGGGAGGATTCGACGATGAAGTTCATGTTGACCGACAGAGCGTTGCATCCGCAGGCCGAGCCCGTCGCCGACGGCTTCAAGAAGGGCGGCATGAACCGGCGCGAATATCTCGCCACCATGGCAGCACTTGGCGTCAGCGCCGCCGGCGCGCTGGCGCTTGGCGGCCTTGCGCCCTCCCCGGCCAGGGCGCAGGAGCCGAAGCGCGGCGGCGTCTTGCGCGTCGCCATGAACGTCAAGGGCTGGAAGGACCCGCGCACCTTCGACGGCGTCGAAATGTCCAACGTCGCCCGCCAGTGCAACGAATATCTGGTGCGCTGGAACCGCGATTTCACCTTCGAGCCGTGGCTGCTTGAGAGCTGGGAGACCAGTGATGACGCTCGCGTGCTCACGCTGCACGTCCGCAAGGGCATCACCTGGTCGAACGGCGACACTTTCAACGCCGACGACGTCGTCCACAACCTGATGCGCTGGTGCGATGCAAGCGTTGCCGGCAATTCGGTCGCCGAGCGCATGGGCGCGCTGGTCGACGCCGCCACCAAGAAACCGGTCGACGGCGGCATCGAGCGTGTCGACGACTTTACCGTCCGGCTCAATTTGCCGAAGCCCGACGTTTCGCTGATTGCCGGCATGACCGACTATCCGGCGCTGATCATGCATCGCAGCTACGATGGCGACGGCGATCCGCTGAAGGCGCTGGCGATCACCACAGGACCTTGCGAGCTGGTGGCATGGGACGCCGAAGTCGGCGCCGAGGTCCGCCGCAAGGACAAGCCGTGGTGGAAAGGCGACTTCTGGCTCGACGGCATCCAATGGGTCGACTACGGCTCCGATCCCAATGCGATGTTTTCGGCATTTGAATCGGGCGAGATCGACACCAACCACGAAACCGCCGCCGATACGGTTTCGCAAACCGATGCCATGGAGCTAAGCAATTCGGAGCTTGCCACCGGCTCGACCATCGTCGCGCGTTTCAACGTCGGCAATCCGCCCTATGACGACATCAGGGTGCGGCGCGCCGCCCAGCTCGCCGTCGACAACGCCGCAATCCTGAAGATCGGCATGGACGACCGCGGCAAGCCGGCCGAGAACCACCATGTCGGCCCGATGCACGCCGAATACGCCGATATTGGCCCGGCCGTCCGCAATATCGATCAAGCCAAGGCGCTGCTTGCCGAGGCCGGCAAATCCGACCACGAATACGACCTCATCTCCGTCGATGTCGACTGGCAGAAGAACACCGGCGACGCCATCGCCGCGCAGATGCGCGACGCCGGGCTGAAGGTCAAACGAACCGTGCTGCCGGCGGCGACGTTCTGGAACGACTGGAGCAAATATCCCTTCTCCTGCACCGAGTGGCTCGGCCGGCCGCTGGGCGTCCAGGTGCTGGCCCTGGCCTACAGATCCGGCGCCGCCTGGAACGAGACCGCCTACGCCAATCCAGAGTTCGACGCCTTGCTCGACAAGGCGCTGGCCACACCCGACGCCGGCGAGCGCCGCGAGATCATGGCCAAGATCGAGCAGAACCTGCGCGACTCCGGCATCATCATCCAGCCCTACTGGCGCTCGGTTTATCGGACGTTCCGCAAGGGCGTGCATGGCTGCGAGCAGCACCAGTCGCTGGAGCAGCATTTCGACAAGGTTTGGCTCGAGGCGTGAACGCGGGTGCCGTCCCTCCAGCCTCTCAAGACCTGGTTCTTCGCCCACGCGAAACGGGGGGATAGGTGGCCGCGAAGCGGACGGAGAGAGGGGTCTTTCATTGCGGGCGCAGTCCCCCTCTCCGTCGCGGCTTCGCCGCGCCACCTTGTATGGGGCTTTCGCTGTCAAGGGGCCTTTTCAAGGCGGCCATCCCTTTGTTCGACGGTTTGGCGGCCA
>NZ_JBVVQC010000041.1:35508-51224 GCF_055811515.1 Mesorhizobium sp. WSM4841 | reverse complement strand
TCGACAACCCGTTCGGCACGAGGTTGTCACCCATGTCTTAGGTACAAACTGTTACCCATGTCTCCGGGCCGTACAGTTTGCGGTCTGGCGGAGCGAGTGGGATTCGAACCCACGGTACCGTTCCCGGTACGGAAGTTTTCAAGACTTCTGCCTTAAACCACTCGGCCATCGCTCCAGATGTGATATTTATGTGATATTTTCTCGGCCTCGATCCTTGTCAAATACCGGATTCCTGCCGTTTCCTACCTCTCCAGCAACGGTTTTCAAGACCGATGCCTTAAACCGCGGCTATCCCTCCATCGTGAATTTGCAACCACGTCGCGTCCAAGGCGCGGCTGGAAGCCAATCAAGGCAGTCTGACTGCTGAATTCCTTGACAACTGAAGACGGCTCAACAGATGAGGAGCCAAAGGCGTTTGCTTTAGCCTCGCAGGAGCGGTCTCAAGGGAACCGTCCATATGCACCGTACTTTCCGGGGAATCTTGGCGACAATGTTGATTGCCTGTGGTGTCGCAGACGCTGCCGGCTACACGCAGGCGCAAAATCTGCTCACCATCACCGCACCAGTCTCCGGTCAGACTGTTGACGGGACGCTCTCCTTTTCCGGGACGGCTTTCGTCAACAGTATTACACGGCGCGGTACTATTCGCGGACAGACCAACACCGGGGTCGAATGCCGAGGCACGACCACTGCCAACCTTACCTTCTCGCATGGAGAAGGAACGATGGTTTGCGGGCAACTCTCAACCCGATTCGTGTTCTCGCTGACCAGCAGACAACCCCCGGTTGGCACAGGAACGGGAACCCTTTCCGACGGGCGCAAAGTGGTGTTAAGAATAGGACAATGACCGCAAAACGACTGGCACGAATTGATGTCCTACTCGCGGCGCACGTGGCTTTCACCCGTTTGGCCCAGTTGCCAGAACCGGTCTTGGTCGCGCCATTTCCGGTTATTGGCGGGACGGACCATTAGCTAGCAGACATTTAGCACCAGGATTGGTGCTGTTGTCGAGGACGGGACCTGCACAGCCCCGAGCCTTGAGCGGATCGTGAAAACCTGGACGAGAACTGGTCGCCGCGTGGTCGTGTTGCGACTTTGCCGGCAGCACGGTCGACGAATTCGAGCTGCTCGGCGTCGAGCGCGAGCGGGGCAAGGCAGCATTCGCCCTGCTGGCCGAACCAGGCACCGGGAAATATGTCGGTTCCGCCTTCATCACCTTGGGCCACGACATGCGGCAACGATTGTGGGAGCGCGTCCACGCCGGACCGCCTCCGAAGGCCATGAAGAAGAGACCGGCGACGCAATGGGTCGGGCCTGGGATGAAGCTGCGCGTCAAGCATCTCCGTGGCGAGCACGGCCACATACGCCATGCGACGCTGCTCGGTTTCAGTGACGAGAGCTAAGCCGTGTACTCGTAAATCAGCCTAGATCGATTTAACGGGGCATGTCCGCCCGCTCCACCTCGTCGGCGCGGGCGAGCAGAGTCGGCAACGCGCGGCGTTCCTCAATCACGCGGCAACTTCGTAGCCACTATCCTGACGCCGCCCATATCGTTCGGACTGGCAGATAGGCGTTTGTCTCCAGCCATTCGCGGAGCACGGTTTGAATGAGATCCGCCCGGCCAATTTTCATTTCAGCCGCGATGGAGTTGAGAGCGTCCTCGGTTGCGGGCTCCAGCGGCACGCCGTCAGTTCGCACGGGGCGGGCGGTTTGCTCCAGTCCGGAATTCCGATTTGGAGGCCGCCATTGCACAGCTGCCCTGCGACATGCGAGTTTGTCAACCAAATGGCTCATCATGGGAGTCTCGTCATGTCCATTCGCCGGATTGCGTTGACCTCGGCAGCGGTCACGCTTGCCTTCACAACCCTCGCCCAGGCCAGGCCGGACACCCGCGCCATGACCTGCCAACAGACGCAGGCGCTAATCCAGAGCCATGGCTCGGCGGTGCTGACCACCGGCCCGAACACCTATGCGCTCTACGTCCGCCAGTACAGCAATGCGTGCGACTGGTCGTTAATCCCAGCGGTAGGGTTTGTGCCGACGCGCGATGGCCAGTGCTTGGTTCATCGATGCAGAGAGCCGCTCTACACTCCTCCCGGCTGACGGTGACGAGCATAGCTATTCTGCTGCGCCTTTCGGCAGGTAGCCCTTTTCCCGCAGATACGTGGTCAGGATCTTCTCGACCATCGATGACACAGACCGCATGTCATCCTTCGCCGCTTCCTCCAGAGCATTTTTCAACCCCTGTTCGATGCGGAACGAAATCGGAGCCGTCCTGACCATGGTGTGCGATCCTCATACAATGTAGTTGACGATTGATGGCATTGTATGAGATTGTGAGAGGGTAAGCAAACTAAACCACGGGAGAAACTAAATGCCGAACATCACTGTTCGGGCAGCCGCCGAAGGCATGCCCGAGAATCAACCGCCGCCACATCCTAGGCGGTGCGTCATGAGCGCCGACAAGGAAAAGGCAGCCTTCTTCGGTCTGGAGCCGCTGCTCTGCGACACTATCAACATGCTCGATGTCCTCGTAGGCATGATGGACAGTATGGGACTAACCGCAAAACCCGTCCGGCCCCAATCATGTGCTGACCCAAGGCGAGGCCGATCGGCTTGTCTTCGTTGCCTGCACCGGAGTCGATGTCCCAAAAGGCTAGGCAAGCCTACTATGAAGCGCTCGGATGGGATGCGTCATGCTGAAGAAGGACCGCGTTGCCCACTACCTGGAGAAAGCCGAGCGCTTGGAATACATCATCCCGAACTTCGACCCGGCGAACGGGGACATGATCCTGGTGTTCAAGACCGAAGACGCCAGCGGCGGGCGCTCATTCCGCCTCTCGCCAGAGTTGGGCGCCAAGTTCCGTTCCTACATTTTCCAGGCGATCCGCGAGAAGGCAAACTGAGAAATGCCCGGCCGCCGACTTGGCCCGCTGCCTCACGGTGGCGGGCTTTTTTGCTGGGGCGGTCAGTTCGGCGCGATTAACGTTCTCTGCGATTTCCAAGACTGAGTGTCGATCGCGTCTTTAGTAGCCGCCACCGCCAGTACCGCCAGTACCGCCGGCACTGCCACTACTGCCCCCGCTCGATGTAGACGCGGTTGCCGGTGCGGGTGGAGCCTCGCCGCGTGGTGCTGTCATGCAGGCAGTCAAAAGTAATACCGAAAACAGGATGAAGAGGCGCATATCGATAACCTCCTTTGGTAGGGTGTTCTCTATCGACAACGTCTCAGGTCCATCATTATTCCGCGAAGTCTGATCGGAATGCCCGCTGCCTCACGGTGGCGGGCTTTTCACAACTGACAACTCGAACGGCGCAAATTAGCAATTGCTGATGCTTTATGCTTAGCTGGAAAATCATCGTTCAAAAGAGAGGGGTTGAACAAATGTCTACATCACGTCGGGCATTGCTTTCCTTGCTGAGTGCAACTGTCGTATGCGCCGCCATTTCTGGCATCGCGTCTGCGAAAGGAGGCGGTGGAGGCGGTAAGGGCGGCAAGGGCAGCAAGGATGGCGCGATGGACATCGGTCCCGGCCTATTGCCAGCGAGCGGAACCAGCCCACAACAGGTAAAAACTTTCAAATCCTTCGAAGGCAAGGCATGCAACCGTGACTACAAACTGCTTTGCCCAAACACACCGATCGGCAAATGCGATCTTGTAGGCATGAGCGGGCAGTTGTCACCCAAGTGCAAGGCCTTCGTAGACACGCACCGATGAAAATCCCACTGCTGACCGCATTGACCCGCGCCGCCGACACGAACGCTGCTATCGATCTATCTCGCGACGGGTCCGCTGCCCCACGGTGGCGGGCTTTTTCATCCCGTCGAGGGGTAAATCAATGTCGCGCCCTCGGCCACATAGTCAGTGACCTTCCATCCCTCAATGCAGAACTCTAGATGGACAAAATTGGCTTCCCCCTCGTTTGAACTGAGATCTAGGGCAGCACCGTTCTTGTCGAGGAACTCGCGCAAGCGGTGACGCAATTCGTGTAGCCAAAGATTACGTTTGCCGTCTGGGGAGATCTGCAGTTCAACTGCAAGGTCAACATCGGGCCCGTTGGACGTGTCTTTTTCACGCCGCTGCCCTGAAAACCGCGACCCGAATATCCATGCCCTCTCCACTATTTCCTGTTGTTCATCGAGCCACACCAGGAGGCCGGCCAACTGTTTGGACGTCATATGAAGTCCGAGCGCTGCCGGGTTTGCTGGTGGAAGAGAGCTACCGGCCATGCGCTACTTTCTCCAGACGATTCGACCAGCTCAAGTAGGAAATTGGCCAAACGTTGGACATGGCGGGGGAGTTTTCCGCTAAGTGCTTGATTTTGCTGGTACGCCCAAGGGGAATCGAACCCCTGTTACCGCCGTGAAAGGGCGGTGTCCTGACCGCTAGACGATGGGCGCGCTCAGATGTGAGCGCTTATAGTTGCGTTGCACCAAACCGGCAACCCGTCTGCCGCTGCCTGCGACAACTTTTTTCAGTGGCCGCAAAACCGCGCATTTTCGGCGCTCTAGTCCGGTTCGACGCGGCACCGCATGCCGTCGTGAGACGGCGCATTGCGGACGTTGCATAATCGAGGGAAGAACCAGCCGCTACCGCCGCCGGCGGCAGCGCCAGTTCCAGTCGCGCTCGGGACCGACGTCGATGTGAACGGATTCGGTATGGCAGTAAGTGCCGACGCCGCCGCGCCCGGGCATGCTGCGGATGTAGCTTGCCAGTTGCGCTTTCGAGACGCCTGGAACCTGGATGTCGGCAGCGGCGCAATACATGTGCAGCGAATTCTTGGCGCCGTTGGCGCGGCGGTTGCGGGCCGGGTCACGATAGCCGGAGGTGACGATCATCTTCTTGCCGTAGTGGCCCTCGATCGTCTTGAGCACGCGGACCAGCGAAGGTTTTAGGCAGGCAACGTCGACATTCTCGGTCTGCTTCAAAAGACCGTTGGGCGCCAGCCGGGCAAGCCCGGCAGCGGATGCCACCTGATAGGCGCCGCCTTCATCCTCGTTCAGATCGACGTCGCTGTCGTCGTCGAGGCCGGATTTGCGCTTGATCTCGAAGAGTGCGGTCTTGCGTACGCCAGGCAGCGCGTCGTCGGTGAAATGGCTGGTGTCGCCGATCGAAGCCAGTTGCACCGGCTTTTCAGCCGATTTGGCCGAGGCCAACGTGATGGTCGGCTTTGCCGCCGCCGCCTTGGGCTGGGCGGAAGCCGGTTTCTCGCCCGACCTGTTGTTGACTTGCGGGGCAGGGGCCGCCGAGGCGGGCGTGGCGCTGAACAAAGAGGAGAGGAACCCCTTCTTCTTCGGCGCATAGGCTTGCGGCTGCGGCTCTCCGGCGGTCACATAAACCGGGTTGTTCATCGCCGGCGCGGCGGCCTCGACTTTGGACTTCGTGCCTGCATCGGCGGTTTCAGTCTTCTGCGTAGCAGCGTCGGCCTGTTCAACCGTCTGTGCGGACTGTTCCTGTGGCTGCGGCGTCTGGCCCGCAGCAGCGCCTGCGCGCGCAGGTGCCGTGACGGGGAAGCCGGCATCGGACTTGGCGCCTCCCTGGGGGGCCTGGGTCCCCGGCTTGGCCATTGGCACATAAGCGACCTGCTCGGGAAGGCTTGCGTCGCCCTCGGCGGTCATCGTCATCTGTGAAGTCGTGATCTGCGACGACGAATCAACGGCGACCTGTTGGGTACCAGAGGCCGTGCTGATATCCGTAGCAGAGGCGTTATAACCGGGCATGCCGACTGACAGGGACGGGTCGCCGGCCGAGGTGCAGGACGCCAGGAGCACGGAGAAAAGCGCGGCCGTAATGGCGCGGCTTTCTCCCTTCGCGAGGCGCGATCCTGCTGATTTCAAAACCAAATTCCCCCTCGATGTCCGACCGGTAAATCATTGGCGCGGCGTCGGAACGTCTCGCCGAAATAAATCCTTGCCCCGAACGGAAACGAGACCTGTGTCAAATCCGCAAGCCCCAGAGTAATTCGACGGCTAGAGAGGAATCGAGGCTGCTTAAGGGTTGACGACACCATTTCGTCTTCTTTTGGCGGCGCGTCAACTCACCACACATTACAGAAGGTTACACACGCACCTTGACATAGGTGCCTGGCGCGTCGCCCAGGGTTTTCATGTGTTTGCCGGGTTTGCGGGCCGGCACGCGGGTGTTGTCCTTGGCCTCGATCCAGCGTTGCCAGTGCGGCCACCAGGAGCCGGGATGGTTTGTGGCCTTGGCGAACCACTGGTCGAAGTCGCCCACCGGCTTGCCGCCGGTCCAGTAGTGATATTTTTGCGCCGCCGGCGGATTGACGACGCCGGCGATGTGGCCGGAGCCGGCCATGACGTAGTCGACCTCGCCGCCGAAATATTTCGAGCCGAGGAACACCGAAAGCGCCGGCGCGATATGGTCTTCCTTCGAGGCGAGGTTGTAGACCGGGATGGTAATATCCTTCAGCGACACCACGCGGCCCGCGAGCTCCATCATGCCTTGCGAAAGTCTGTTCTCGAGATAGCAATTGCGCAGGTAGAAAGAATGGTTGGCCGCGGCCATGCGGGTCGAATCGGCGTTCCAGTAGAGCAGGTCGAAAGGCAGGGGATCCTTGCCGCGCATGTAGTTGTTGACGACATAGGGCCAGATCAGGTCGCCCGAGCGCAGCATGTTGAAGGCGGTCGCCATCTTGGTGCCGTCGAGATAGCCCTTCTCGTTCATCGCCTTTTCGACGGCCGCGACCTGCTCCTCGTCGACGAACACTTTCAGGTCGCCGGCATAGGTGAAATCGACCTGCGTGGTGAAGAAGGTGGCCGATTTGATGCGGTGGTCGCCTTCCTGCGCCATCAGCGCCAGGGCCGCCGCCAGAATCGTGCCGCCGACGCAATAGCCGACGGCGTTGACGTCCTTTTCACCGGTGGCCTTTTCGATCGTGTCCAGGCCGTATTGCAGGCCCTCTCTGATATAGGCCTCCCAGCTCTTGGTGCCGTGGCGCTCGTCCGGGTTAATCCAGGAGATGACGAAGACGGTGTGGCCCTGCTCGACCGCCCAGCGGATGAACGACTTTTGCGGATTGAGATCGAGAATGTAGAATTTGTTGATCCATGGCGGGCAGATCAGCAGCGGCCGCTTGAGCACGGTCTCGGTCGCCGGATCGTACTGCAGGATCTCAGCGACATCGCTGCGGCCCACCACCTTGCCGGGTGTCGTGGCGAGGTTCTTGCCGATCTCGAAGGACGAGTAATCTGCCTGCCTCAGTTTCAGGTCGCCCTTGCCGGCGGCGATGTCCTCGGCCAGCATCTTCATTCCGCGCACCAGGTTTTCACCATTCGAGGCGATGGTCTCGCGAAACAGTTCCGGATTGGTCAGGATGAAATTCGATGGCGAGATGGCGTTGGATACCTGCTTGACGTAGAAGCTGGCCTTGTGGCGGGTGTGCTCGTCCAGGCCATCGGCGTGCTCGACCAGCTCGGTCGCCCAGCGCGAGGTGACGAGATAGGCCTGCTTGAGGAAATCGAAGAAAGCATTGCGGCCCCATTCCGGGTCCTGGAAGCGCTTGTCGCCGAGCTCGGGCTTGACCGCGTCTTCGGCGTCTTCGCCGCCGGCACTGAGGCGCTGGATCGAGTTGGCCCAGACGGTCATGTAGCCGGAGAACAGCCGCGTCTGCGCCTCCAGCGCGCGCTGCGGATCGGAAAGCCAGTATTCGCTGAGCTTGGAGAAGGTCTTCACCATGTCGACGACCGGCTCGGCGACATGATCGCGCACCTCGCCTTTTTCCCGCGGCTCGGCCCATGCGGAGGCCGCCTTGCCGGCCTGCTCGATCATGCGCGCCATGTTCAAGGCGAAGCGTTCCGGGTCCTTCACCAGATATTGCTCGACGGTGGAAGGCCGCTCATCTTCCGTTTTTCCCGAATCGGGTGTTTTGGACATGGTTGGCGGGTTCCTCCCGAAGCGTTTTCTTGACATATTACCATGGGATGTCCGACAGGGTCCAACGTGCTCTACCTCGGCTGCCAAGGAAACAATATGACGATTAATATTGGCGACGCTGTTTTTTCTACCACTGGTTTTTCCGGCACTGGTCGTTTTTGCCGCATGGGCGCGGCGATCGTCCTGCTGGCGATATCAGGCTGTTCGAGCACCAACGTCGAGGGCGCTAGGCCTGTCGCGGCTGCCGACGGGCCAAAGAACACCGGCACCTATCCCAACCTGAATATCCCGCCGCAGGCAGCGGCAGAGCAGTTCACCGAGGCGGAAAAGAACGCCAAGCTCGCCCAGTTGAAAGCCGACGAGCAGGCGCAGGGCTCAAAAGGCGGCGCAGTCAAGGCCACGAACCAGGCGGCGCTGAACACACTGGCAAGGAAGCACGGCACCGACGCGCTGAAGCAGATCGAAGCCAAATGCAATCCCGGCCTCGACCCTACTTGCAAATAGGGTTATATCGCGCGACCGACAAGCACCTTTGCCAAAAACCACTTTGACCGTCTGGAATTGACCCACCACTGGAAATGATATGGAAGAATTTCACAAGGTCCGCCGGCTTCCGCCCTATGTCTTCGAGCAGGTCAACCGGCTGAAGGCCAGTGCCCGTTCGCGCGGCGCCGACATCATCGACCTTGGCATGGGCAATCCGGATCTGCCGACGCCCAAGGCCATCGTCGACAAATTGTGCGAGGTCGTGCGCGACCCGCGCACGCACCGCTATTCGTCGTCGCGCGGCATTCCGGGCCTGCGCCGCGCCCAGGCCAATTACTATGCCCGCCGTTTCGGCGTGAAACTCGACCCGGACACGCAAGTGGTGGCGACGCTGGGCTCGAAGGAAGGCTTTGCCAATATGGCGCAGGCGATCACCGCGCCCGGCGATGTGATCCTGTGCCCCAACCCGACCTATCCGATCCACGCTTTCGGCTTCATCATGTCGGGCGGCGTCATCCGCTCGTTGCAGGTTGAGCCGGACGACGGCTTCATTCCGGCGCTGGAGCGCGGCATTCGCCATTCGATCCCGAAGCCGCTGGCGTTGATCCTCAATTATCCGTCGAACCCGACGGCGCAGGTCGCCTCGCTCGATTTCTACAAGGACGTGGTTGCCTTCGCCAAGAAGAACGACGTCATCATCCTGTCGGATCTTGCCTATTCGGAAATTTATTTTGACGGCAATCCGCCGCCTTCGGTGCTGCAGGTGCCGGGCGCGATCGACGTGGCGGTCGAGTTCACCTCGATGTCGAAGACCTTTTCCATGCCCGGCTGGCGCATGGGTTTTGCCGTCGGCAATGAGCGGTTGATCTCGGCGCTGACGCGGGTGAAATCCTATCTCGACTACGGCGCCTTCACGCCGATCCAGGTGGCGGCCGCGCACGCGCTCAACGGCGACGGCGCCGATATCGCTGAAGTGCGCGACATCTACCACAAGCGCCGCGACGTCATGGTCGACGCATTCAGCCGCGCCGGCTGGACTGTTCCGGCGCCGGCGGCATCGATGTTCGCCTGGGCGCCGATTCCGGAGCCGTTCAAGCACCTCGGGTCGCTCGAATTCTCCAAGCTTCTGATCGAGCACGCCGATGTGGCGGTGGCGCCGGGCGTCGGCTTCGGCGAGCATGGCGACGATCATGTGCGCATCGCGCTGGTCGAGAACGAGCACCGGATCCGGCAGGCGGCGCGCAACATCAAGCGCTTCCTAACGTCCAGCGCCAAACAGCCCAACAATGTGGTGCCGCTCGCCGCGCATCGTTGAGTGGCCATAGATCACATCGAGTGGCCACAGATCACATCGACCAAAACCTTGAGGGGCGTCGCCGGACATGGCTGAAGCGTTGCGTGTTGGAATCGCCGGTCTCGGCACCGTCGGCGCGTCGGTGGCGCGCGTGCTGCGCGACAAGGCGGCGGAACTGACGCGGCAATGCGGCCGCGAGATCGTCGTGTCAGCCGTTTCGGCCCGCGATCGCAAACGCGACCGCGGCGTCGATCTCGACGCGGTCAAGTGGTTCGACGATCCGGTAGGAATGGCGCAGGCCGCCGATATCGATGTCTTTGTCGAACTGATCGGCGGTGACGAAGGGCCGTCGCGATCATCCGTGAAAGCAGCGCTTGAAGCCGGCCGCCACGTCGTCACCGCCAACAAGGCGCTGCTCGCCAAGCATGGCGTGGCGCTGGCCGAGATCGCCGAGAAGAAGGGCGTGCTGCTCAATTACGAGGCGGCGGTGGCGGGCGGCATTCCGGTCATCAAGACGATGCGCGAGGCGATGGCCGGCAATTCGGTGACCCGTGTCTTCGGCATCCTCAACGGCACCTGCAACTATATCCTGACCCGCATGGAGGCAGAGGGCTTGTCGTTCGACGCCTGCCTGAAGGACGCGCAGCGGCTCGGCTATGCCGAGGCCGACCCGACCTTCGACATCGAGGGTCACGACACCGCACACAAGCTGTCGATCCTGACCAGCCTTGCCTTCGGCACGAGGATCGCCGCCAACGACATCTACATGGAGGGGATTTCCAACATCAGCCAGGCCGACATCCGCGCGGCCAGCGATCTCGGCTACCGGATAAAGCTGCTCGGCGTCGCCCAACGCACGGAAAGCGGTATCGAACAGCGCGTGCACCCGACCATGGTGCCGACGGCTTCGGTCATCGCGCAGGTGCACGGCGTCACCAATGCGGTGGCCATCGAAACCGATATCCTTGGCGAGCTTTTGCTCTCCGGTCCCGGTGCCGGCGGCAACGCCACCGCATCGGCGGTGGTCGGCGACATTGCCGACATCGCCAAGAGCCGGCCCGGTTTCCAGCACGGTCCGGTCTTCGGCCTGCCGGCGAAGGAATTGCGGCCGTACAAGAAGGCGCAGATGCGCAGCCATGCCGGCGGCTATTTCATCCGGCTGACCGTGCACGACCGCATCGGCGTCTTTGCCGCCATCGCCAAGCGCATGGCCGACAACGACATTTCGCTGGAATCGATCGTGCAGCACGCCGCCGGGCCGGATACCGCCTTGCAGAAGACGGTGATCCTCGTCACCCACGAGACGACGGAAGCGGCGGTCCGCAAGGCTGTCGACGGCATCACCAGGGACGATCATCTGACCGACAAGCCGCAGGTTATCCGCATCGAGCGCGCGGAATAGGGATTTCTCCTTCTCCTTCAATCGATTGATATCGTTGTGTTTTCAAAAAAGGCCCGCCCAGGTCTTGCTGTTGTCATGGAGCTTTGACACAACCGGCGCGCCTCTGGCGGGAGGCAATGTGCCAACGAGGATTGTCCACGATGAACGTTGCCCAGAACATCGTCGCCGGCCTTGACCGGATACTCACCATGGAACTGGTGCGTGTCACCGAACGCGCCGCGGTTGCGGCGGCAAGGTTGCGCGGACGCGGCGACGAAAAGGCCGCCGACCAGGCCGCGGTCGACGCGATGCGCGAAGAGCTCAACCGCCTCGCCATCAACGGCACGGTGGTGATCGGTGAAGGCGAGCGCGACGAGGCACCGATGCTCTATATCGGCGAAGAGGTCGGTTCCGGCAAAGGCCCGGCGGTCGATATTGCGCTCGATCCGCTCGAAGGCACGACGATCTGCGCCAAGAACCTGCCCAATGCATTGGCGGTCATCGCCATTGCCGAAAAGGGCAGCCTTCTGTTCGCGCCCGACGTCTATATGGACAAGATCGCCATTGGCCCGGGTTATGCGGACGGCGTCATCGACATCGATGCCGCGCCGGCCGAAAACATCGCCAGCCTGGCCAGGGCCAAGGGCGTGGCGGTGTCGGAGGTCACTGCCTGCATCCTCGATCGGCCGCGCCATGGCGCGCTGATCGAGGCGGTGCGCGCCACGGGCGCTGCGATCCGGCTGATCGGCGATGGTGACGTCGCCGGCGTCATCCACACCACCGATCCGGACGAAACCGGCATCGACATCTATCTCGGCACCGGCGGCGCGCCGGAGGGTGTGCTGGCGGCGGCAGCGTTGCGCTGCACCGGCGGCCAGATGCAGGGAAGGCTGATCCTCGACACGCCGCAAAAGCTGGCACGCGCGGCGAAGATGGGCATCCTCAATCCGAAGCGGGTCTACCGCGCGCAAGACATGGCGCGCAGGGACGTGCTGTTCGCGGCAACCGGCGTGACCGACGGCAACATGCTGGCCGGCGTCAAGTTCGGCCGCAATTCCATCACCACGCATACAATCGTGCTGCGCTCGTCGTCGCGCACCGTGCGCGAGATCAAGGCAAGGCACCAGGATCTGGAAAAGTTTTGATTCCCGACTCGGCTAGCCGTCGCATATTGTGAGAAATGACAATCCGCAGACGGCGCGTCGCATGACGGGCGAAAACCGTATCTTCCTCGACGTCAGGCAGTCGGCATCAGGTGTTTCCTGGGAACACCGGCTGACCGAGCGGCAGGACATGACCGCACTCGCCATCGCGCAAGGCTATGGCGTGCCGGACATCGTTGCGCGCGTCCTTGCCGGGCGCGGCGTGACCGCCGAGCAGACCGAGCGGTTCCTTGATCCGACCATCCGCGATCTTTTGCCGGACCCGGCGTCGCTGACCGACATGGACAAGGCCGCCGTCCGCATCGCCGGGGCAGTCGTTGCCGGGGAAAAGGTGGCGATCTTCGGCGACTACGATGTCGATGGCGCGGCCTCGTCGGCGCTGCTCAAGCGGTTCCTCACGCATTTCTCCGTGCCTGCGGAGATCTACATACCGGACCGTATCTTCGAAGGGTACGGCCCCAATCCGGAAGCGATGCGCGAGCTCGTCTCGCGCGGCGCGACGCTGATCGTCACCGTCGATTGCGGCACCAACAGCGCCGTCTCCATCGACGCGGCGAAGGCCGCCGGTGCCGATGTCGTGGTGCTCGACCATCACCAGCTCGGCGGTCCGTTGCCGGCAGCGGTTGCGGTGGTCAATCCCAATCGCGAGGACGACCTTTCGGGGCAGGGCCATCTTTGTGCCGCCGGCGTCGTCTTCCTGGCTCTGGTGCAGACGGCGAAGATCCTGCGCGGCCGGTTGCCGGATGCCGCACCGCCGGACCTGCTCGGCTTGCTCGACCTCGTTGCCCTGGCGACCGTTTGCGACGTGGTGCCGCTGACCGGCGTCAACCGCGCCTTCGTGGTCAAGGGACTGCAGATGGCACGCCAACAGAGGAACGAAGGATTGGCGGCATTGGCGCGGGTCTCGCGCATCGGCGAGCCGGTCAGTACCTTCCATCTGGCCTATCTGATCGGCCCGCGCATCAATGCCGGCGGGCGTATCGGCGACGCAGCACTCGGCAGCCGCCTGCTCGCCACCGACGATCCCGTCGAGGCCCGCACCATCGCGGAGACGCTGGACCGGCTCAATCAGGAGCGGCAACAGATGGAATTGGAAATGCTGGCCGCGGCACGCGTCGAGGCCGATGCCGAGCTTGCCGGCGGCAATGGGCCGGCCATCGTCGTCACCGCCAGCTCCAGCTGGCATCCGGGCATCGTCGGCCTGCTCGCCTCGCGGCTCAAGGACCATGCGCGTCGGCCCGCTTTCGCCATCGCCTTCAACGCCAACGGCGTCGGCACGGGGTCGGGCCGTTCCGTGTCTGGCTTCGACCTTGGCCGGCTGGTGCGCGAGGCGGCCATTGCCGGGCTGATCGTCAAGGGCGGCGGCCATGGCATGGCGGCCGGCATCACAGTGGAGCGGGCGAAACTTGGCGCGCTCAGGGCCTTCTTCGAGGAACGAGCGGCGGCCGACGTGTTCCGGCTGCAGGGCGAGGAAAGCCTGGCGATCGACGGTGCGCTGGCCGCCGAGGGCGCGACGCTCGGCTTGCTCGATGCATTGGAGAAAGCCGGCCCGTTCGGCGCCGGGCATGTCGCACCGATCTTCGCGCTGCCGCGCCATCGCCTCGCCGATGCAAGGCCGGTCGGCACCAATCACATCCGCGCCGAGTTGCAGTCGGAAAGCGGCGGCCGCATCCAGGCGATCGCGTTTCGCGCCGTCGATACGGCACTAGGCGAATTCCTGTTCAAGAACAGGGGCAAGCCGGTGCACGTCGCCGGTTCACTGTCGGGCAATCACTGGAACGGCAACCGCACGGTGCAGTTCCGCATCGTCGATGCCGCATGCGCCTGAGAATCGCTTCCCGATTCTGCCGCGCGGGATCGCGTTTAAGCCAGAACCGTCTGCAGGCGGACCAGCTCATCGATCTGGGCCATCGTCACCTGATAGCCGATGCGGATCGCCTCGTCGGCGCGGTGGAACTCGGTCAGGCCGATATGGCTGAGCTTAGGCTGAAGCGACATGTCAGGCGGGTCGCCGGCAAGTCGCGCACGCGAAATGCGGTCCTGGATGATGTTGAAGGCTTCGACCATGACGCCGGTGATGCCGAGCCGTGTCTGGTACTGGTGCCCTGCGTCGATCTGGCCGGGCCTTGGCGCATCCTTTTCGACGAACAGTTCGCCGGCGCTGTGCTTGATGACGGCGGCGCGGCCGAACAGATCGTAGTGAAGGTTCACCGCGACCACGAGCGGCTGCTCGTAGGCGCGGCAGACCGAGACCGGAACCGGATTGACCAGCGCACCGTCGACCAGCACGCGCCCGTTGCAACTGACCGGTTCGAAAACGCCGGGCAGCGCATAGGAGGCGCGCATGGCGGTAATCAGCGACCCGCCCGACAGCCAGATTTCATGGCCGGTGCGGATCTCCGAGGTGACGCAGACGAAAGGCTTCGGCAGATCCTCGAAACGGATGCCGGCCATGTGCTCGCGCAGCCGTGCATCGAGCTTCATGCCGCCGAACAAGCCGCTGCCGCGCAGATTGAGGTCGAGAAGGCCAAAAATGCGCCGCTTCGTCAGGCTTCTGGCGAATTCTTCCAACTCGTCCAGCTTGCCGGCAAGATAGCAGCCGCCGACCAGCGCGCCGATCGAGGTGCCGGCGATCATCGACACTTCGATGCCGGCTTCGTCGAGCGCGCGCAGCACGCCGATATGGGCCCAGCCGCGCGCGCAGCCGCCGCCCAATGCCAGCGAAATGCCTGTTTTCTTGGCGGGGTTCGTTTCGGATGCACCGGCGGACGATGACAGGCCATTGGCCTCTCGAACGTCCGGTCTGTTGCGCGATGACGCCCATTCGAGCATCACAATCTCCCTTGTCCCACGGCCAACATACAGGCTGACCGTTCCGAAATCATGAATATACGTGGCTGCAGTTCGGCGAATGGTTCATATGGATGGTTCACGGGGCTTTCGATACGTTTTTTCCGCATCGAACAGCGGCTTGCTGCCGTCGCTGGCAAGCGTCCCCTTGCCGCCGATCAGTCCCACCGTCCGATAAAAGCAAGAACGCCGGCCGGTGTGGCAGGTTGCGTCGTGGCCCATCACTTTGACGCGCAACCATATGGCATCCTGGTCACAATCCGTGAGCATCTCGACGACGTTCTGGACATTCCCGGACGTTTCGCCCTTCTTCCACAGAGCGTTGCGCGAGCGCGACCAGTAGTGGGCGATGCCGGTTTCCAGCGTCAGCGCCAGCGCTTCGGCGTTCATATGCGCGACCATCAGCAGCATGCCGTCTTCGGCATCGGTGACGACGACGGTGACGAGGCCGCCGGCATCGAAGCGCGGCGAAAAGACCGTGCTTTCTTCCAGTGCCTTCTTGTCTGATGGAGCTTTCGGAAATTCCACTGCCGACATCGCCGGTCCTTGTTCAGGGCCTCGGCCCCCGCGCCCGGGGGGGGTTGGGGGGGGGGGCGGGGGGGGTGTGGGTGGGTGGGACGGGAAGCACCGCCACCCACCCCCGCGCGG
>NZ_JBVVQC010000041.1:0-35498 GCF_055811515.1 Mesorhizobium sp. WSM4841 | reverse complement strand
GGTTGTGGGCTGGGGTGGTTTGTTGGTGGCGGCTGTCGAAAGTGCCCCGGCCGCCGGCGCGGGGCGGGTGCCGGCCGGGCCCCATAGCCTTTGGTTTGTTTGGGGGGGAGGCCCTGTCTTGTTGTTTGGCCATGATCCTATCCGAGAACCGGTTCCCACTTCTCGGGGGCATGGCTAGCGACCGGCGACGGTCGTTCAGCCCCTGCCGCCGCGCACCATGGTAACAAAACGGACCTGTTCCTCGGGCGTGTCCTTGAACACGCCGGTGAAGGTCGAGGTCAGCGTCGTCGAGCCTTCCTTGCGGATGCCGCGCATGGCCATGCACATATGCTCGGCTTCGAGCATGACGGCGACGCCGCGCGGATTGAGCACGTCCTGGATGACGCCGGCGATCTGTGCGGTCATGGCTTCCTGGGTCTGCAGGCGCTGGGCGAAGATATCGACGACGCGCGCGATCTTGGACAGGCCGACAACCTTGCCATCCGGCAGATAGCCGACATGCGCCTTCCCGATGATCGGCACCATGTGGTGCTCGCAGTGCGAATGGAATGTTATATCCTTGACGAGGACAAGGTCGTCATAGCCGGCGACTTCCTCGAAAGTGCGGCCGAGTTCCTCGGCCGGGCACTTGTCGTAGCCGCCGAACATTTCGCGATAGGCCTTCACCACACGCTTTGGCGTATCGACCAGGCCCTCCCGGTCCGGATTGTCGCCGGTCCAGCGTAACAGCGTGCGAACCGCGGCCTCGGCTTCGGCTTCGGTCGGCCGATCGGTGACCGGCTTTTCCATATAGGCGGAAGGGGGCATGAATTTCTTGATGACGGCATCCATAAAGGCGTCTCCCGTAGTTCCCCTCTCAGGAGGAACGAGTTGAACGGACCACGACCTTTCGGGTGTTAGAAACGTGCCCTGTTTCCAGCCCGTAAGCGGCGTGAAGTGATTTGAGCAAAGACGAGGTTGTTGGTTGCCTTGTCCATACCCGAGTACCAGCATTATATATGATCGTGCCGAGCGAAAGGAAGACCGTCAGCGGCAATCGCTGTTCGCTTGGCGGCGACGGATTGGAAAAATATGATCGACGACGTCTACAATGCGAAAATTCTGGGATTTGCCGGGAATATCGCGCGGATCGGCCGGCTCGACCATCCTGATGCAACCGCGCGCGCGCATTCCAAGCTGTGCGGCTCGACCGTGACCGTCGATCTGAAGATGGATGACGGCGTCGTCACCGATTTCGCCCATGACGTCAAAGCCTGCGCGCTTGGCCAGGCGTCGTCCTCGATCATGGCGCAACATGTCGTCGGCGCCAGCGCGGATGAATTGCGCAGCGTTCGCGAGACGATGCTGAAGATGCTGAAGGAAAACGGCGCGCCGCCGGGTGGCCGCTTCGCCGACCTCAGGTATCTCGAACCGGTGCGCGACTATAAGGCGCGCCATGCCTCGACCATGCTGACCTTCGATGCGGTGGTCGACGCGATCGGCCAGATCGAGAAGAAGCGCGCCGAACAGGCGGCGTAGCCGTCAAATGGCGACGGATCACACGCATCAGAGGCCGCGATACACACGCAACTGGCCCGGCCCGTGGCGCAAGACGCCCGGCCGAATCCTCGGCACGTCGCTCGTGCGTTTTTATCAGCTGACGCTGTCCGGCTTTGTCGGCAATTCCTGCCGGCATCTGCCGACCTGCTCCGAATACGCGCACGAAGCGATCGCCCGCCATGGATTATGGGCGGGCGGCTGGATGGGGTTTTTCCGGGTGCTGCGCTGCGGGCCGGGCGGAACGCATGGCATTGACCGCGTGCCGGAGGTGCTGACCGAGCGCTATGTCTGGTTCACGCCCTGGCGGTATTGGCGGATTGGAAAAAAGCGCAGTGACCCTGAAAGCTGATGCGGAAAGGAGAGCTCTGCATCGGGCAGATCTTTACGATTTGCTAGGGTTAACCGCACGTTGCGCATTTAAGACAAAATCGAGACATGACGCCTCGCTAAGCCGCTCCTGACATGCTCAGGAGAGATTGCCCCAATGCGCCAGATCGACCGCCGCCCATTCGTTTTCGCCTTGGTTATCTACCTTCTGGCCTGGCTGTTTGGTTTTCCGATCCGCGCTCAATCCGCGCCACTGAAGGACGTCGAATGCACGCTGATCCTGGATGCTGCGAGCGGCGAAACGCTGCATCGGCAAGGGATTTGTGACCAGCGCTTCAGTCCCGCCTCGACGTTCAAGGTCCCATTGGCCCTGATCGGCTATGACGCGGGAATCCTGGGCGACGCGCACACGCCGGCGTGGGACTACAAGCCCGAGTTCAAGGCGGTTAAGCGGGACCAGAAAACCGTCGATCCGACGATCTGGGAAAAGGACTCGGTGCTGTGGTTTTCGGGGGAAATCACCCGCCGCCTCGGCAGCGAACGGTTTGCCGGCTACGTCTCGAAATTCGACTACAGCAACACCGATGTTTGCGGCACTCCCGGCAAGAATGATGGCCTCACCCGGTCCTGAGTGAATTCTTCCCTTGAGATATCGCCGGTTGAACAGGTCGATTTCTTGCGCCGCTTGCTCGCCCGCAAACTGCCGGTTTCGGATAAGGCCTATGCGATGACCGAGGCGATCTTGCCGACCTTCCAGGCAGGTGGCTGGACCGTGCAGGGCAAGACCGGGACCACCAGGCTTGGCGACAGCGCCGACAAGCGCTGGCTTGGCTGGTTTGTCGGCTGGGCCAACAAGGATACGCGCAATATCGTCTTTGCCCGCCTGGTAATCGATACGAAACGTTCCGACACGCCCAAGGGTCCTCAGACGCGGGCGATATTCCTGAAAGACCTGCCGAATCTCATCAACAAGAGCAAGTGATCGGCCATTCGCCTTTACGGCACGGGAATCTGCCCATAAAAGACTGCCGCCGGACGCACATCCGGCGTTTACCTTGTGCATGTCGTAGCCCCAAAACCGCTGCACACTCTTGGGCGACGTGCAATTCACCACCCGCGCTCGTTTGCGGGACTGGATAGGAGAATTTTATGCTGAATTCCGTTTCCCTGACATTTCCCGATGGCTCCGTCCGCGACTACGACGCGGCGATGACCGGCGCCGGCCTGGCAGAATCGATCTCTAAGTCGCTGGCCAAGAAGGCGGTCGCCTACTCGATCGATGGCGTGGTGCGCGATCTTTCCGATCCGCTCGGCAAGTCCGGCAAGGTCGAGATCATCACCCGCGAAGACCCGCGCGCGCTGGAGCTCATCCGCCACGACGCAGCACACGTGCTGGCCGAAGCCGTGCAGGAATTGTGGCCGGGTACACAGGTGACCATCGGCCCGGTGATCGAGAACGGGTTCTACTATGATTTTGCCCGCAACGAGCCGTTCACGCCCGACGATTTCCCGGTGATCGAGAAAAAGATGCGCGAGATCATCGCGCGCAACAAGCCGTTCACCAAAGAGGTGTGGTCGCGCGAGAAGGCGAAAAAAATCTTTGCCGAGAAGGGCGAGCGCTACAAGCTGGAACTGATCGAAGCCATCCCCGAAAATCAGGACCTCAAGATCTACGCGCAGGGCGATTGGTTCGACCTCTGCCGCGGCCCGCATATGGTCTCGACCGGGCAGATCGGAAGCGCCTTCAAGCTGATGAAGGTGGCCGGCGCCTATTGGCGCGGCGACAGCAACAACCCGATGCTGACCCGCATCTACGGCACGGCCTGGGCTGACCAGGCGCAGCTCGATGCCTACCAGATGATGCTGGAGGAAGCCGAAAAGCGCGATCACCGGAAGCTCGGCCGCGAGATGGACCTGTTCCATTTCCAAGAGGAGGGGCCGGGCGTCGTCTTTTGGCATGCCAAGGGCTGGAGAATGTTCCAGAACCTGGTCAACTACATGCGCCGCCGCCTCGACGAGCAGGGTTATCAGGAAGTCAACGCGCCGCAAGTGCTCGACAAGAGCCTGTGGGAGACGTCAGGCCACTGGGGCTGGTACCGGGACAATATGTTCAAGGTGACGGTTGCCGGCGACGACACCGACGACGACCGGATGTTTGCGCTGAAGCCGATGAACTGCCCCGGCCACGTCCAGATCTTCAAGCACGGGCTGAAGTCCTACCGCGATCTGCCGGTAAAACTTGCGGAATTCGGCAATGTGCATCGCTATGAGCCGTCCGGCGCGCTGCATGGGTTGATGCGGGTGCGCGGCTTTACCCAGGACGATGCTCACATCTTCTGCACCGAGGAACAGCTCGCCGACGAGTGCATCAAGATCAACGACCTGATCCTGTCGACCTATGCCGACTTCGGCTTCGACGAAATCACCGTCAAGCTGGCGACCCGCCCCGAAAAACGGGTCGGCACCGACGCGATGTGGGATCATGCCGAGGGCGTGCTGCAGGACGTGCTCGACAAGATCGCGGCGCGGTCGGGCAACCGGATCAAGACGGGCGTCAATCCGGGCGAGGGCACGTTCTACGGGCCGAAGTTCGAATATGTGCTGAAGGACGCCATCGGCCGCGACTGGCAATGCGGCACCACGCAGGTCGACTTCAACCTGCCGGAACGGTTCGGCGCCTTCTACATCGGTTCCGATTCGGAAAAGAAGCAGCCGGTGATGGTGCATCGCGCCATCTGCGGGTCGATGGAGCGCTTCCTCGGTATCCTGATCGAGAATTATTCCGGCCATTTCCCGCTGTGGTTCGCACCGCTGCAAGTGGTGGTTGCAACGATCACCTCCGATGCCGACGATTACTCGCAAAAGGTCGTCGCGCAACTGAAGGCAGCCGGACTGTTGGCGGAGACCGATCTTCGCAACGAGAAGATCAACTACAAGGTCCGCGAGCACTCGCTGGCCAAGGTTCCGGTCATCCTCGTCTGCGGCAAGCGCGAGGCGGAGGAAGAGACGGTCAACATCCGCCGGCTCGGCTCGCGCGACCAGGAGTCGCTTGGCCTTGGCAAGGCGGTGGCAATGCTGGCCGAAGAGGCGGTAACGCCCGACCGCAGGCGCAAACGAGCGGACTGAGTTCAGCCGGATTTGTCGACGGAATGGCGGTGGAGCGATCCACCGCCATTTTCACATGCCGCTATTTCACATGCCTGCCATTTCACATGCTTGTCACGCCAGCCTTGTAACGAGCCCTCATGCTCAAGCTGAAGTTGCGCGAAAGACCGTTTCCCGAGCTTTCCTATGCCAGCCCGCATCAGCCGGCATTGACGCGCTGGTTCATCCACTCCATCGAAGGCCTGTCCGGTCGCGACCGCTTCGCGGCCCTCTATGACTTTTGGCGGCGCCATGTGGTGCCGACCGGCGAGCGCGTGTTCAGCCGCATGCTGGAGCTGATCGATGTCGAGGTGCGGACCACCGGCCAATGGCCGCCGGGAAAATTGCCTGACACGCCGCTGGTGATCGTCGCCAACCATCCGTTTGGGATCGGCGACGGCATTGCGGTGCTCTCGCTGGCCGAGCAGCTTCAGCGCCCGTTCCGTGTGATGATCCACAAGGATCTGCTCAAGATCCGCGAGATGGAGCCCTATTCGGTGCCGATCGACTTTTCCGAGACCAAGGACGCGCTCAGGAACAACATGGCGGTGCGCCATGAGGCGGTGCGGCTGCTGAAAGAGGGCGTCATCATCGTCATCTTCCCCGCGGGCGGCGTCGCCACCGCGCCGAAAGGTTTTGGCCGGGCGCGTGATCTGCCGTGGAAGATGTTTCCGGCCCGTCTCGTCCAGGATGCCAAGGCATCGGTTGTCCCAATGCACTTTTCCGGCCAGAACGGCCGGCTGTTCCACCTGGTCAGCGGACCGATGAACATGGCCGAGCGCGACGGGCGTGTGGCGAAGTTAGTCGGTAGGGCTTCGCTGACGCTGCGCATTTCCCTACTCATCCACGAATTCGCGCGGCTGTCGGGCAAATCGATCGACGTGCGCATCGGCGACGTGTTGGGATGGGACGAACTGGAGCCGCTGCGCGATCGCAAGGCTTTGCTCGACCGCCTCCATCGTGGCGTTTTCGATCTGGCGCCGGCCGAGGCGCGCGGCCGCGGCCAATTCCTGCCGCGACGCATACGCAAGGCGGCCTGATCGACAAATCATAGGCTGCTGGACCCGAATCTACAGGGCAGTGTCCGGACGGTTAGTCCGCGCCTTCCTCAGGATCCATCGCCGAAGCCTCCGTGGCCAAAACCTCGATTTCCTTGTTCTGCCCGGCCACGACGGTAAAATCCTTCTGGTAGATCCGGTCGCGGTTCTTGGCGATGATGGTGTAGTCGCCCTCGGCAAGCACCATCGAAGCAAAGGCGCCGACGGTTTCCTTGATGGGATCACCGGATTCGTTGAGCAACGACCAGGAGGTGTCGGCAATCGCCTCTCCACCCGACTCGCGTACCAGCTTCATGGTCATCTCCGCCGCACGGTGCTCGACGGCCGCTTCGGTCAGCTTGCCGGCCTCGACGCGGATGTCGGAGCGGATGACCGCATTCACCGAGCCATAGGTCGAGACGACGTGATAGACGCCCGCGTTCAGCCGCACGACGCTGTTCGGCTCGACGTCGGGTATGATCAGGGCGCGATCGTGATTGGCTTCGGCTTGGCCTTCATAGATCGAAAAGCGCAATTTCTTCGGCGGTATGCGCACCCCGCCCGACAGCACGGCGTCGAGCTTGAGTCCGCCGGCATCGAGCACCAGGCTTTCGCGCTTGGCGTCCTTGCCGACGGTGATGCGCTTGGTGGCGCCGGCCCGGCCGTAAGAGGCATGGACCAGATAGCTGCCGGGCTCGAGCTGGAACACCGCGCTGCCGCCATGGGCGGAAGCGACCATCGGCAGCTTGCCGTCGCCGATGGGGTCAGGCTTGAAGACGCGCCAGACGATGCCGCGTGTGATGTCGGCGCCCTTGTCAGTCAATTGCGCCGACAGCGTGATCGCCCCGCTGCTCCCCGATGCCAGCGGTGCATCGCTTTTCGGAGGCGCATAGCTCGAAATTCCGGGAAGTTTCAGGTCTCCGAGGCCGTCCGCATCCTGAGCGACGGCAAGCGACACCGGCACCATCAACAGCGCGGCAGCGAGCCAGATCAGCAAAAGTCGCAATGTCCCCTCAAACATGCCTTGCGTTGAAGCCCAAGGCGGTGGCAATTTCAAGGCTTAAGAGTCCGATCAGCTTCTGCTAGAGGCTCTTTGTCGGCGCGCCGCGCCGCTGCCGCGAGCCGCCCGATGCCCGATGGTGCGCTTCAGCTTAAATTCCAAGGAGACTTGCGCCCATGGCGTCGCCGATCATCGATTTTCTGCTGACCCGAAATTCCGCGCCGATCCCGGAGTTGAAGGAACCAGCACCTAGCGACGCTGACATCGCGACGATGATTGCCGCCGCCTCGCGGGTGCCGGACCACGGCCGGCTCGAGCCCTGGCGCTTCATCCTCTACCGGGGCGAGGCACGCGTCGAGATCGGCAAGAAGTTGGCAAGCCTTGCCGAACAACGCGAAGGGCCGTTGCCAGAGGGCCGCTACAACCAGGAACTGGCGCGCTTTTCGCGCGCGCCGCTGGTGATCGGCGTGGTGTCGAGCCCGAAGGAAAACCCAAAAATCCCACAATGGGAGATGTTCCTGTCCGGCGGCATGGCGGCGATGAACCTGATGATATCAGCCAATGCGCTGGGCTATGGCACCAACATGATCAGCAACTGGTATTCCGATGTGCCGGAGGGCAGGGCGATCCTGGGGCTGGCGCCGCATGAGCGGGTCGTCGGATTCGTCCATATCGGCTCCTATCAGGGGCCGGCGCCGGAGCGGCCGCGGCCTGATCCGGCAAAGCTCTATGCCGACTATGCGGGGCCGTGGGTGGGCTGAATGTTCTACGAGCCGTCTAGAGGTCACGGGCTGCCGCATGACCCGTCCAAGGCGATCGTGGCGCCACGGCCGATCGGCTGGATCTCGACGGTGAACAAGGCCGGCGAGGTCAACCTCGCCCCCTATTCCTTCTTCAATGCGTTTTCGACGCGGCCCTTCATCGTGTGGTTTTCGTCCGAAGGCGAGAAGGACAGCGCCACCTTCGCCGAAGAAACAGGCGAGTTCGTCGCCAATCTCGTCAGCCGCGATCTTGCTGAAAAAATGGTCCGCACGGCGGTCGATGCGCCGCGCGGCGTCACCGAATTCGACTATGCCGATCTCACCATGGCGCCGTCGCGCCTTGTTGCGCCGCCCCGCGTGGCGGCAGCGCCCGCGGCGCTTGAATGCCGGGTGACAGAGATCCTGCGGCCAAAGGCGCTGGACGGGACGCTGACCGGCGCTGTCGTCGTTGCCGGCGAAGTCGTCGGCGTGCATATCGACGATGCATTTCTGAAAGACGGCATGTTCGATATCGTCAAGGCGGGCAATGTCGGCCGTCTCGGCTATATGGACTATGCCAGCGTCAGCGAGATATTTTCAATGAGCCGGCCTCGCTGGAGAAAAGATTAGGCTGGGAAAATTTTAGGCCGAAATCCCTGCCGCTCTGGCTCGCGCCAGAAGTCGCTCTGCCAGCTTGAGATGCGGCCGGTCGTACATCTTGCCATCGATGCCGACGACGCCGGGATTTCCAGCCGCCTCGAATGCCTCGACGATCACCAGGGAGTGTTTCACCGCCTCGGCCGACGGCGTGAAGGCGGCGTTGATGGCCGGCACTTGGGCCGGATGGATCGCCATCTTGCCGGTGAAGCCGTCGCGCTCTGCCTCGGCGCATTCCGCCTCGAAGCCGGCCATGTTGCGAAAGTGCGGAAAAACCGTGTCGATCGCCGCGACTTCCGCGGCAGCCGCGGCGAGGATGGTCATGGTGCGGGCGAAGCGGAACACATCGGTGTAGCGGCCATTCTCGTCGCGGGCCGTGCGCGCACCGATTGCTGCCGATAGATCTTCCGCACCCCAGGTCACGCCGACAAGCCGCGCACTTGCGTTGGCGTAGGTCGCAGCCGCCAGCACGCCGGCAGCTGTTTCGGTGATGATCGGCAGGATTTTTATCGCACCATCCGGCAGCCCGCTTTCGGCCTCGTGCACCCTGAGCTTGGCCGAGAGATGCTGGACATCCTGGCCGCTGTTCGACTTCGGCAGCATGATGCCGTGGGGTTTCACTGGCACGAGTGCCGCCAGGTCGTCATCGGTCAGGCCGGTCGAGAGATCGTTGATGCGGACATAGATTGCGGATCTGGTTTGATGCCTGTGTTCGGTGATGAACCGTGCGGCGATGTCGCGTGGCAAAGCCTTGTTTTGTGGCGCAACCGAATCCTCGAGATCGACGATGACCACGTCGGCGCCCGCGCCAAACGCCTTTTCCAGCTTCTTTTCGGAATCGCCGGGAACGAACAGCAGCGAGCGCATCGGTCAGGCCGCCTTCTTCATCATCATCGCCTGCCTCGTGCATTTGGCGACGAGCACGTCGTTCTGGTTGTAGGCGCGGTGCTCGAACTCGACGATGCCGCGGTCCGGCTTCGACCTGGAGTCGCGCACCGACACCACCGTCGTCTCGACGCGGATCGTGTCGCCGTGGAAGACCGGATGCGGAAACACCGTCTCCTTCATGCCGAGATTGGCGATGGTGGTGCCGACGGTGATGTCGTTCACCGAAATGCCGATCATCAGGCCCAGCGTGAACAGCGAATTGACCAGCGGCTTGCCCCATTCGCTTTTGGCGGCGAAGTCGAAATCGATGTGCAGCGGTTGCGGGTTCAGCGTCATTACCGAAAACAGCATGTTGTCGCTTTCAGTGACGGTTTTCCGCAGCGTGTGCCGGAAGACATGGCCGACGACGAACTCTTCCAGATAAAGCCCGGCCATGATCGATGTCCTCCGCTGCCGCATCGGCCCGAAATCGGAATCGATTTTTCGGAAAGCACGATGCGAAGATTCAAAGTGTTAGAGCGTACTTTCCGAAAGGGACCATGTCGCCCTAAGGAAAGGTTGATAGGCGCTGCATACCGCGCTCGCAAGCCAGTTAACAAACATGGTGAACCGTTCGTAAACCATTTCTGCCTACGGTCGTCACGGGGCGGGAACGGACTCGGGTTAGGGGCGCAGCGGACGGCATGGTTGTTTCGCATTTCCTGAAATGGATCTACACGGCGAGGGTTTCGGAGCGCGCCGCTGCGGCAGGCGCTCTGGCTCGCGCCTACATCAATGCCGATCTGCCTTTCGAGGATCGCTGCGCGGCGGAGGCCGCGCTGACGCTGCTGCTCGACGATGCCTCGTCGAAAGTGCGGCTGGCGATTGCAGAAGCGCTGTCGATGAGCCATCACGCGCCGCTGCAGATCATCAGCGCGCTGGCGTCCGATCAACCGGAAGTTGCAAGCCTGGTGCTGGCACGTTCGCCGATGCTCACCGATGCCGATCTGATCGACCGCGTTGCCGGCGGCCAGAAGGCGACGCAGAAACTGATCGCCGATCGTGCGCGCGTCTCCATGGCGGTCGCAGCGGCGATCGCCGAAATCGGCGAGCCGGAAGCCTGCGCCACGCTTCTCGCCAACAGCGGCGCCGACATCGCTTCGCTCAGCTTCCGCCGTATCGCCGAACGCCATGGCCATCTGCCTTCGGTGCGCGAAGCGCTGATTTCCGATGCGCGCCTGCCCGCCGATTGCCGGCATATGCTGCTGATAAAACTTGGTGAAACGCTCAAAGGTTCGCCGCTGGTGGTGGCGCTGATGGGCCGTTCCAGAACCGAGCGCGTCATGCACGACGCCTGCGTCAAAGCTTCCATGACGCTGATCGAAGGCACGCGCCAGGAAGAACATGCGGCGCTCATCGAGCATCTGCGCCTGCGCGGCGACCTGACCGCAAGCTTCATCATTCGCACCATCGCGCATGGCAAGGTCGACTTCTTCGGCTCGGCGCTGGTCGCGCTCAGCCAGCAATCCGAGCAACGGGTGAGAGCGCTGCTGGCCGGCGGGCACGACGTGGCGCTGCAGGCGCTGTTCCGCAGCGCCGGCCTTGCCGCGGTCACGCACGCGATCATTCTGCGTGCGCTAAAGATCTGGCGCGAGGTGGCCAATGGCAAGCGCCTCGCCGGCGTCCAGGAAGTCAGCTGGCTGATGCTGAAGGAATTGGGTGGGCAGTCCGCCGAAGGCGATCTCGCCGGGCTGGTCAAATCGATCCATCTCGATGCGCTGCGCGAAAACGCGCGCGACCATGCGCTGGCAATCGCGGCGGCTTAGACCTTCGCGAAAAATCCGGGAAATCCTCGATCGCGGCGATAATCCGCAGAGAGGCTGCGATCTGCGACATGTCGGCCGCCTCGCTTCGCTCGGTGATGCCAGCCACATACTGCCTTGCAACAGTGACGGCCGCCCGTTTGCGGTTCGCCGAGCAGAAGACGTTTCAGATGTCCAGCACTTCCGTCTCGGCGAATTCCGCGCGTTCCTGGATGAAGCGGAAGCGGGCTTCCGGCTTGGTGCCCATCAGCGCGTCGACCGCATCCTTGGTCGCCGCCTCGGCGTCGATCACATCGACCCTAAGCAGCGTGCGCTTTCTCGGGTCCATGGTGGTTTCCTTAAGCTGGGCGGCCATCATTTCGCCCAGCCCCTTGAAGCGGCCGATTTCGACCTTGCCGCGCCCGGTGAACTCGGTGCGCAGCAGTTCGTCCTTGTGCGCATCGTCGCGGGCATAGGCGACCTTGCCGCCTTGCCGGATTGAGTAGAGCGGCGGCACCGCCAGATAGAGATGGCCGCCGCGGACCAGGCTCGGCATCTCCTGATAGAAGAAGGTGATCAGCAACGAAGCGATATGGGCGCCGTCGACGTCGGCGTCGGTCATGATGATGACCCGGTCGTAGCGCAGATCCTGATCGCGGTACTTCGACCGTGTGCCACAGCCAAGCGCCTGGATCAGGTCGGAAATCTGCTGGTTACCGGCAAGCTTGTCGTTGCCGGCGCTGGCGACGTTGAGGATTTTGCCGCGCAGCGGCAGCACTGCCTGGCTGGCGCGGTCGCGCGCCTGTTTTGCCGAGCCGCCGGCCGAATCGCCCTCGACGATAAAGAGCTCTGCGCCGGCCGCGGCATTCTGCGTGCAGTCGGCGAGCTTGCCGGGCAGGCGCAGCTTGCGCACCGCGCTCTTGCGCGACACTTCCTTTTCCTGGCGGCGGCGCACCCGTTCGTCGGCACGTGCGATCACCCATTCGAGCAGTTTTGAGGCTTCCTGCGGATTGTCGGCCAGCCAGTGATCGAAGGGGTCGCGGATGGCAGTCTCGACGATCCTGATCGCCTCGATCGTCGCCAGCCTGTCCTTGGTCTGGCCGACGAATTCCGGCTCGCGGATGAACACCGACAGCATGCCCGCCGCCGAGATCATGACGTCTTCCGACGTGACGATCGAAGCGCGCTTGTTGCCGACCAGATCGGCATAGGCGCGCAAGCCGCGCGTCAAAACGTTGCGGAAGCCGGCCTCGTGCGTGCCGCCTTCGCCGGTCGGGATGGTGTTGCAGTAGGAATTGAGGAACCCGTCGCCGCCGAACCAGGTCACCGCCCATTCGAGCGAACCGTGACCGCCTTGCCTGTCGCTTTTGCCGGCAAAAATTTCGCGGGTGACCTGGAATTCGTCGCCGAGCGAGGCTTTCAGATAATCCTTGAGGCCACCGGGAAAATGGAACTCGGCCTTGGCCGGCGTCTTGTCCTTCTCCTTGATCAGCGACGGATCGCAGGTCCAGCGGATCTCGACGCCGCCGAACAGATAGGCCTTCGAGCGCGTCATGCGGTAGAGCCGCGCCGGCTCGAATGCCGCACCCTTGCCGAAGATCTGCTCGTCGGGATGGAAGCGGATCTTGGTGCCGCGCCGGTTGTGTACTTCGCCGAGCTGCTCCAGGCCGGTCACCGGAACGCCGCGCGAAAAACGCTGGCGATAGAGCTGGCGGCCACGCGCGACTTCGACCTCGAGATGGTCCGACAGCGCGTTGACGACGGAGACGCCGACGCCGTGCAGGCCGCCCGAGGTCTCGTAGACCTTGCTGTCGAACTTGCCGCCGGAATGCAGCGTCGTCATGATGACTTCGAGCGCCGGCTTCTTGAATTTCGGATGCGGATCGACCGGAATGCCGCGGCCATTATCGGTGACCGCCAGATATCCGTCGGCAGAAAGCTCGACATCGATGAAGGTTGCGTGGCCGGCGACCGCCTCGTCCATCGAATTGTCGATGACCTCGGCGAACAGATGGTGCATCGCCTTGTCGTCGGTGCCGCCGATATACATGCCGGGTCGCCGCCGCACCGGCTCCAGCCCTTCCAGAACCTCGATGTCGGCGGCACTGTAGCTCTCGCTGCCGTCGCGGGATGCCGGGCGCTTCGCCGCCTGCACCAGCGGATCGGCCGGGCGCGCGGTTGCGCGAACCGGTGGCGGCTGCTTGTCCAAACTGCCGAAAAGATCGTTACTGTCGTCCATGCTGGTCCTGATTCCGATGCTGCGAATCACCACCCGATACTGCCACGCTTTTTGCGGGCAGGCGACGGAGGTTCCTGTTACGTTCGAGGATAGAGCCTCTTACTGCAAAACCATTCGACAACCAAGCGGCGGAAATGGGCATCGACGCTTTGTAAACCTTGTCCGAAGGTTACGTCGAAAGGTTGGCCGAAAAACGGTATCTGCGCACTGCCGCTGGCCTACAATGCAACGGAACTCCTGAAGAGGCTGCTGCTTACGCATGTTGGATTACAGTTCGCTCCTGCTCGCGGCGGCGCTGTCGGGCACGTGCATCAGCATCACCATGTTTGCGATCTGGTTCACCGCGCCACAGGCACGCTCTATGCTGACGGTGGCGTGCGGCATTCTTGTGCTCGTCGTGCATGTGGTCTTGTTCTGGCATTATGCCAGGCATCCCAGCCCGTGGCTTTGCCAGATTGTGCTTGCGCTTCTCAGCCTGGGCTTCCTGACCCTCTGCCTGTCGGCCATGCAGTATCTCGGCGTGCGCGACTACAGGCGCGCCATCTTGCCGACCGTGGCTGCGATGGCGGTTTGCGCAGGCGCGACGTCGCTGGGCCTTGATGGCGTCGGCTTCATCGTAACCTACGCGACGGTAACGGCGCTGCTCTCGCTTATCGGGGTGATGTTCTGGATCAAAGGAGGTCATGATCGCCGGATATTGCTGGTCGTATCGTTCCTGAGCGGCGTCTGTGCGCTGTCCTTCGTGCTTTGCGGCGCGGTCCTGCTGGTCGAGGGCCAATGGGTGCTCGGCGTTGCACCCGACAACTGGGCCGAACGGTTGAATTCCGTCGTGGCGGTCGCCTGCATGACCGGGCTCGGCGCACTGACGCTCTCCCTGCACCACTTGCAGGCGCAGATCGAATTGAAGGCCGAGACCATGACCGACCCATTGACCGGGCTGATGAACCGGCGGGCGTTGACGGCATTCTACGGTGAGCGGGTTTTCGGCCCGTTCATGTCCGTTGCCATGTTCGACCTCGATCATTTCAAAAAAACGAACGACGTATTCGGTCATCCGGTCGGCGATCAGGTCCTGCGCCGCTTCGCCGCTGTCATCAGGAAATATGCCAGGACCGGAGTCGACGCCTTCCGGCTGGGCGGCGAGGAATTCGTCCTCGTCATGTCGCGGATGACTGAAGAGAAGGCTTACGACATTGCAAGCAAGATCAGCGTCGCCTTCGGCACGGAAGTCGTGGCCACCCAGCTTGGTCCGTTGCGCAGCACAGTCAGTGGCGGCATCGGCTTTGGCGGGACGGATGGGGCCAGTCTCGACCATGTGCTGGCCGAAGCCGACGCCGCACTCTATGCGGCAAAGCGCGCCGGGCGAAATCGCGTCGTCGCCCAGAAGACGAGCAAGGCCGACGCGCCGGCCTTGCGTTCTGCCTGATTGAGGCTTCTATCTTCTTGTTAGACCATGATCTTGTCCGAAAACCGGATTCCACTTTTCGGGATCATGGTCTACTCCGCCGCACCCAGATATTCCGACAGCGGCGGGCAGGAGCAGACGAGGTTGCGATCGCCGGCGACATTGTCGATGCGCGACACCGGCGGCCAGTATTTGGCTGATGTGTCGACATCACCGGCGGGGTAGGCCGCCTCCAGGCGCGAATAGGGATGGGTCCACTGGCCGGCCAGTGCCTCGGCCGCTGTATGCGGCGCATTGACCAGCGGATTGTCGGCCAAGGGCCATTCGCCTTTCGCCACCTTGGCTGCCTCGCCCGATATCGCGATCATCGCTTCGCAGAAGCGATCCACCTCGCTCTTGGGCTCGGACTCGGTCGGCTCGACCATCAGCGTACCGGCCACCGGAAACGACATAGTCGGCGCATGGAAACCATAGTCGATCAGCCGCTTGGCGACGTCGTCGACGCTGATGCCGGAGCTCTCCTTCAGCACGCGGGTGTCGAGGATGCACTCATGGGCGATGCGATCGTGCCTGCCCTTGTAGAGGAGCGGGAAGTGCGGTGCGAGCCGCGTCGCCACATAGTTGGCGGAAACGATCGCCGTCTCGGTCGCCTGCTTCAGACCGGAGGCGCTCATCATGCGGATGTACATCCAGGTGATCGGCAGGATCGAAGCGCTGCCGAAGGGTGCGGCCGCCACGGCATGCGCCGAGCCCTCGGTGACATGACCTGGCAGATAGGGCTTCAGGTGGGCCTTGACGCCGATCGGGCCGACGCCCGGACCGCCGCCGCCATGCGGGATGCAGAACGTCTTGTGCAGGTTCATGTGGCAGACATCGGCGCCGATGTCGCCCGGCCGGGCGAGGCCGACCAGCGCGTTGAGATTGGCGCCGTCGAAATAGACCTGGCCGCCATGCTCATGGATAAGGGCGCAGAGGTCGCGCGCGCCTTCCTCGAAGACGCCATGCGTCGAGGGATAGGTGAACATCAGCGCCGCGAGGTTTTGCGCATGCTCGGCCGCCTTGGCACTCATATCGTCCATGTCGATATTGCCATCCTCGGTGCAGCGAACGACGACAACGCTCATGCCGGCCATCGCCGCACTCGCCGGATTGGTGCCATGCGCGGATGACGGAATCAGGCAGACCGTGCGGTGGCCTTCGCCGCGTGAGCGGTGATAGCCGCGAATGGCGAGCAGCCCGGCATACTCGCCCTGGCTGCCGGCATTGGGCTGCAGGGTTACCGCGTCGAAACCGGTTATCTCCGCCAGCCAGCCTTCCAGCTCGTCGATCATCGCGCGGTAGCCGGCCGAATGGCTTGCCGGGGCAAAAGGGTGCAGGTTGGCGATATCAGGCCAGCTTACCGGCATCATCTCGGCGGCGGCGTTGAGCTTCATGGTGCAGGAGCCGAGCGGGATCATGGCGCGGTCAAGCGCCAGGTCCTTGTCGGCCAGCCGACGCAGGAACCGCATCATTTCGGTTTCCGAACGGTTGTCGTGGAAGACGGGCTGCGTGAGAAACTCCTTGCCGCGCGGCTGTCCGGGCATGCTGCTGCCGGCAGCGGCGCCCGCCTTGGCGCCGAACAGCGCCGCGATCGCGTCCAGATCGGCATCGGTCGAGGTCTCATCGAAGCTGATGCCGATGTGGTCGGCGTCGATGACGCGCAGTAATCGGCCGGTCTTTTCAGCAGCGGCGGCGATTGCGCCGGCTTTGCCTTTCACTCCCACCGTCACGGTGTCAAAGCGGCTTGCGCCAAGCACCGAAACGCCTGCTGCCTTGAGACCGGCAGCCAGCCGGTTAGCCAATTCATGGGTTCGGCCGGCAATCGCCTGGAGCCCGGCGGGGCCGTGCCAGATCGCATAGGCCGTCGCCATGTTGGCGAGCAGCGCCTGCGCGGTGCAGATGTTGGATGTCGCCTTGTCGCGGCGGATATGCTGTTCGCGCGTCTGGAGCGCAAGGCGATAGCCGGGGCGGCCCTTGCTGTCGGTCGATTGACCGACAAGGCGGCCGGGCATCAGCCGCGTCAGCCTGTCGGATACGGCGCAATAGGCGGCGTGCGGCCCGCCAAAGCCCATCGGCACGCCGAACCGCTGCATCGGGCCGACGGCGATGTCGGCGCCAAGCCTTGCCGGCGCGTCGGTCAGCGTCAGCCCGAGCGGATCGGCAATGAAGACGACCAGCGCGCCGATGGCACGGGCCTTCTCGATTGCCGCCTTGTGGTCGCCATAGACCCCAAACGTGTCGGGCCAGGAGACCAGCAGAGCGGCGGTATTGTCGTCGATGGTTTCGCCGTCGACCTCGATGCCGAGCGGTTCGGCGCGGGTGCGCACGACGTCGAGCGTCTGCGGATGCGGCGTGCCGGCGAGCGCCACTTTGGTCCGCTTGTCGCGATGATGGCGTAACGCAATGCCGACCGCCTCGGCCACCGCCGTCGCTTCATCGAGCAGCGAGGCAGACGCCACCGGCAGCCCGGTCAGCTCAGTGACCAGCGTCTGGAAATTGAACAGCATTTCGAGCCGGCCTTGGCTGATCTCGGCCTGGTAGGGCGTGTAAGCCGTATACCAGGCCGGATTCTCGAACAGGTTGCGCTGGATGACCGGCGGCACATGGACGCCGTGGTAGCCGGCGCCGATGAAGCTCTTCAGAACTGTATTTTTCGCCATTGTCGCTGAAAGCTCGGCCAGCGCCTCCGCTTCGCTCGCCGGGGCCGGCAAGGCCAGCGGCCGGTCGAGCCGGATCGATTTCGGCACAGCCTGGCTGATCAGCGTCTCAACCGAGGGAACACCAATCGTCGCCAGCATGGCTCTGACGTCATTGAGGCCGGGGCCGATATGGCGGGCCGAGAAGGAGTAGGGTGCTGCAGTCATCTTTCCTGGTCCTTCTATCAACCAATATGGGCTTTGTAGGCGGCCTCATCCAGGAGACCTTCGAGTTGGCTTTCATCGGCCAGCTTCATCTTCCACAGCCAGCCGTCGCTTGTTGCCGCCGAATTGACCAAAGACGGGTCCGACGAGAGCGAGGTGTTGGCCTCGGTGACCTCGCCGTCGACCGGTGCATAGACGTCCGATGCCGCCTTGACGGATTCGACCACCACGGCCGTATCGCCCTTGACCAGTTTTTTCCCAAGCTCCGGCAATTCGACGAAGACGAGATCGCCGAGCTGCTCCTGTGCGTAGTCGGTGATGCCGACGGTGGCGACACCGCCTTCGACGCGGAGCCATTCGTGATCTTCGGTGAAATAGGTTTTTGCCATGAGAAGGTTCATCCTTTGCGGTAGCGATGCGGCGTGAAGGGCAGGGGATTGATATCGACCGGGATTTTCGTCCCGCGAACGTCGGCGAAGAGTTTTGTGCCAGGTTTGGCCAGCGCTGTCAGGACGTAGCCCATGGCGACCGGATGGGTGGCCGAGGGGCCGAAGCCGCCGGAGGTGACGTGGCCGGCGGGATCGCCGTCGGCGTCGAAAAGGGCAGCGCCGGTGCGCACCGGCTGGCGGCCTTCCGGCTTCAGGCCGACGCGTTTCTGCGCCGGGCCGCGCTCCAGGATTGCACGCAATGCGTCGGCGCCGATGAAAGCGCCAGAGGCGCGAACCTCCTTTGGGATCGCCCACATCAGCCCGGCGCTGGCCGGGTCGATCTCAGGCGTGATGTCCAGTCCGTGCAGGCACAGCCCTGCTTCGAGCCGCAGGCTGTCGCGGGCGGCCAGCCCAACCCACATCACGCGCTCGTCCACGAGCAGTTTGGCGACGAGATTTCGCGCGTCCGCTTCCGGCAGGCCGATCTCGAAACCGTCTTCACCGGTATAGCCCGACCGGCTCATGAACCAGTTCTCGCGGGGCTCAAAGCCGTGCATGAACAGCAGCGATCCGGTTTCGATGCCGCCGCGGGATAGGGCGGCCCAGGCTTCAGGCCCCTGGATCGCCAGGAAGACGCGGTCGAGTGCGTCCACCTTTGCGTCAAAATCCATGGCAAGGGCGCGCAGGTGCTTTTCGTCGGCTTCGGCATTGCCGGCATTGGCGACGACCATGAAGCGTGCCTGGCCGAGCCGGGTGACGATCAGATCGTCGAGGATGCCGGCGGCTTCATTGAGAAGGAACGTGTATTTGGACTGGGAAATCTCAAGCGCGCCGGCGTCTAACGGGCAGGCTCGGTTCAGAAGTGCGACGGTGCCCGAGCCACTGATCTCGAACAGCTTCATGTGCGAGATGTCGAACAGCCCTGCATGTTCGCGGGCATGAAGGTGCTCCTTCATCACGCCGGCCGGATAGGTCAGCGGCATCGACCAGCCGGCGAACGCGCCAAAGCGCGCACCGGCGGCCACGTGCAGGTCTTCGAGGGGAAGGTGTTTGGTGTCGTCGCCCGTCATGTCATCTCCAGAGTCGCACGCAATCGGCCGCGAATGGCGACCAGTCCGTGCCCCTCTGTCTGAAGCCTGAGAGACTCGCGCCCCGTAACTCTGTCGGCAGCGCTTACACCTTCGGCGCGGGGGCAAGCCCCGACTTTCCAGAGTGTCTTTCCCGTCTACGGTTCTTTTGCCTGAGAGATTTCGGGCGATTTCCCCTTCGGCGGCAGCTCTCGCTGCTCTCTCCCGCAAACAGGTAGGACTCAATTTGAGCCCTCGACTCTTCATCCATAGCCTGTGGGCGACACCTTGTCACCTGCCAGCGACACCTTACCGACAAGTCTTCGCTAACCACGCGGTTTGCCGGTTTCTCAAGACACTGCCGGTATATGGGTCCAAACGACGTTTGGACGGGGAACGAAAATGGGCGGATTGATCATGACCTCGAAGGACCGCATCACGGCCGAGGATGTCGTCATGCTGCGTCGCGAAGTGTTCGGCGATGGTGTGGTGACGCGCGGCGAGGCCGAGGCGCTGTTTGCGCTCGACGCAACGGCCAAGCACAAATGCGCGGAATGGCCGGACTTTTTCATCGAAGCCGTCACCGAGTTCATCGTTCATCAGGAAAAGCCGGCGGGCTATATCTCGCAGGACAATGCCGACTGGCTGGTCCGAGCGATTTCGCGCGACGGCATGGTCGACAGCTGGACCGAACTCGAATTGCTGGTGCATGTGCTGGAAAGGGCGAAATCCTCGCCGAACGGGCTTTGCGCCTATGCGCTGGAGCAGGTCGCCCATGCCGTCATCGACGGCAAGGGGCCACTGATGCACGGCGGCAAGCTGGTTCCTGGCCTGATCGCCAAAGCCGAGGTTGAGCTTCTGCGCCGCATTCTCTACGCCCATGGCGGCGACGGCAACATTGCGATCACTCGCGCCGAGGCCGAGATGCTATTCAAGATCAACGAGCGGACCGCGGCGGTCCACAATGACCCATCCTGGAACGATCTCTTCGTCAAGGCGATCGCCAATTTCGTCATGTGCTCGGCCGGCTACGAAGCGCCGGTACGCGACGTGGCGCTGCGCCGGGATTCTTTCCTGGATCAGGCCGATCCGGAGATCGGCGGCTTCTTCGGCCGCATGGTATCGGGCGGTCTCGCCGGCATCATGGAAGCCTATAGCGCGCCGGGTGATATCGAATCCGAATGGGAATCGAAGAACAAGGCAGCCGAGGCGCTGGCCCGCCGCGCCGAAACCATCGACGCCAGCGAGGCGAAGTGGCTGGCCGAGCGCATTGGCAGCGACCGGCCGCTGCATGAGAACGAGCGCGCGCTGCTGACACTCATCAAACATGCCTCGCCGGAAATCCATCCGGTGCTCAAGCCGCTGATCGACAAGGTCGCTTGAGCAAAAAGCGCTAAAACACTGATCGGAAATGGCGGAGCTATGGCCTCAGATGCCGCCGTACCAGTCGTAGCCATTGTCCTCCCAGTAGCCGCCCTTGCCGCCGCCGATAGCGGCGAAACTGTCGACCAGCTCGATCTTGCGGAGATATTTCGGCATTTTGTAGCCGATCTGGCGCTCGACGCGGACACGCAGCGGCGCGCCGTTCTCGACCGGCAGCGGCTTGCCGTTCAAGCCATAGGCAAGGATCGTCTGCGGGTGACGGGCATCGATCAGGTCGATCGACCCGTAATATTTGATGTCGCCGGACAGGCTGCGGTCGATCGTGTCGAGGCAATGGAACATCACGTAGCGCGCCTGCGGCTTGACCACCGCCTGATCCAGCACCAGCGACAACGGCGTGCCGGTCCATTTGGCGATGCAACTCCAGCCTTCGACGCAGTCGTGGCGGGTGATCTGGGTGCGGCTTGGCATGTTCATCAGCTGCTCGCGGGTCAGCGACAGCGGCTTTTCGACAAGGCCGGAAACCTCGAGCCGCCAGTCGGCGAAATTGTTGGCGAGCAGACCCTTGTAGACATCGTCGTCCGGCGCGGTGACGCCGTTCGGCCGCTGCGGCTGGCGAATGTCGGCTTCGGTGAATTCCGGCGCCAGCGAATCGCCGGCGAGCAGACGTTGCGCGCGCCACGTCAGTCCGTTGGCGGCTTCGAGGAAGCTGCGCAGGCCGTCGCCGACGCGAAGCTGGCTGTCGAAGGCATCGCAACCCGACAGCATGATACCGGAGACGCCGAGGCTGGCCGAGGTCAGGAATTTCCTGCGGCTGATCACAAACTTCGCCATCTCACGCACTCCTTTCCGGCGCCTTGCCGCGATGCGCCGGCGGATCGGTTCGGTACCAGCCGGTGATGATGGAACGCAGCTCGTTGATCGGGCCGGCGGCGAAGATCATCAGCATATGGATGATGAAGAAGGCGACGAGCAGCAGCATTACAATGAAATGAATGGTCCGCGCCGTCTGCCGTCCGCCGAGCAGATCGTTGAGGAACGGCAGCGCCGCGTTCATGCTCGGCGACATGGCAAGGCCGGTGATGATCATCAGCGGCAGCAGCACGAACATTACGCCGCCATAGGCCATCTTCTGCAGCGTGTTGTATTCGCGCGTGTGACGGAACTTGAGCCTGGCATGATCGACGATGTCTCGCGGCAAACGCCTGAGATCGTCGATGCGCGGGGCCAGATCGCGGCGCAGATGGCCGTTGACCAGGCTGGCGACCAGCCACACGACCAGTGTCGTGGTCAGTATCCAGGCGAAGAAGAAATGGACAACGCGGGCGGTGCCGAGGTCATAATAAGAGGGGATCGTCGCCCAGGACGGGAAGGCGCGGGACGTCTCCCGACCCGCCGGCCCCGACCAGCCGAGCACACCGGTTGTGTCGAAGCGTTTGCCGAAGATTTCGGTGTAGCCGCGCGGGCCGTTTGCGGTGTTCTCGGCGCCAATGGCGAAGACGGTGTTGTTGTACGCAAATCCCGACTCCTTGCCGATATAGAGCTGTGGGCGGGCGTTGAAGATCTGCAGGCCGGAAAGCAGCATGAAGAACAGCGAGATGGCCCAGAGCCAGTGCGTCAGCCGCGTCCAGCGCGACTGCCGGTAGATCAGCGTCGCATCCTTCGGGAGGGCAGTATCTGGCCCGACGGTGGATTGGCTCCTGGCAACCGATTCCATTCTTTCGCGTCCTCCCGGCCGTTCAGTCGGCCTTTCCGATCGTTCTCCTCCCAATACGTTGCCAGCCAAAGCGATGTTTCATCCGATCACGGAATTATTACGAGCTGCCCGATACTACCGGCTCCCGAGACTGACGGCGAGGTTGACCGCTGCGGCGACGATCACTGTATTGAAAAAGAACGACAGGATCGAATGCAAAAGCACGATGTGACGCATTTGCGTGGTCGAGACCGCGGTATCGGAGGTCTGCGAGGTCATCCCGACGGTGGTCGAGAAGTAGAGGAAGTCCCAGCCGTCCGGCCGTTCCTTACCGGCAAATACGAGACCGCCGACCGGCTTTTTCTGTTTCGCTTTGCTGCCGGGGTTGGTCTCTTCATCGTTGACCCAGTAAACATGCGCGTAGTGCAGCGCTGTCATGGCGTGGATGGTGAACCAGCCGAGCGGGATCGACAGCAGCGCGAAGGTGAGTTCGACAGGGTGCGCGCTGCCCTCCCGATTGATCAATTGGAACAGCGAGATGATGGCGACGGTGACGACAATCAGCGTCACCGCAAAGATGACCAGCACCGGCTGGTCGGTGGCCCGCGCGTTCTTGCTCAGATAGCGGTCGGTGAGCAGCGGCATCTGGGCGACGACGATGACGGTGTAGGCGGCGAAAAACGCATTGGCGCCGATCGAAAGGGCCAGCGGAGTGCGCAAGACCAGCGCGATCGCCAGTGCCACTACACCGATGCAGGCCGACACCGCGAACTGCATGTGGCGGTGCAGTGGTTTCTTCAGGGGCAGCTCGGTCGTCATGGCCCGGCCTCTGATGGCGGTCCGTCTTCTACGGTGCCGAGCGTCCTTTCGGACGCGAAAGGACACTGTAACACTTTTGAAATCTGCGCATGATCCTTTCCGAACCAAAGGTGGCGAAGCAAAAAATCGATTCCGATTTGCGGCGTGCGTTAGAAAACCCCGCCGATCCCAATGCCGCCGCTGATGTCGGGCGGAGGTGCAACCGGGCGCGAGGATTGCTGCTGCGACCTTGCGGCTTTTCGGTTGCCCGCCCCCTTGCGCGCCGGAGCCGCCTCTGATGCCACCTTCGCCGGCTTGATCTTCCGCACGACCACCGGATCCTTGCAAACCCGCCCGGAGTGCAGGAACAGGTCACTCAGGAGTTCAACCGTAGGCTCGGTCGCAGATGCGGTTCTCGCGGTGTTTTTGTAGTAGTTGGCGAGCGCGCGCACGGAGCCCTTGCCCCAACTTCCGTCCACTGTCATCCGATAGCAGCCCAAACGTCGCAATTCGGTCTGGATGCTGCGCGCGAGATCGGTCGCTTTTTGGGAATCCGTTTCAGTCGCCGAAGTACCGACGATCAGCGCTTCAAGTCCGGAGACGATGCTCTGCCTGGCCCCCTCGAGGCTGGCGACCTGCGTGCCGGCGGGCTTGGCCGCAGCGTCGGGTAAGGGCGAAACCTCGACCGAACGCAATGTCTGGCCAACGATCAGCACGGCCGTCTGCAGGTCGTTGGAAGCGAGCTCGACCTTCAACCTCTCCTTGGCGGCAGGATCGGCCAGGATGCGCGACAGGCTGGCGCTGAGCTGGGCCGGGTCGAGCACTTGCTGCTCGGTGAAGTAAAACTGCTCGCGAAGGTTCGACTGATCCCACGGAACCTGACGCCCGATGGTGATTGCCTCGGTCTCGTTGCGCACCCGGATCATCATATCCGAAATGCTGAGCCCGGGAATTTCGACGTTCTTCAACAATGCCGTGGTGAAGGGGCTGTTGTCGCCCGAGCCGTCGACAGCAACGTTGCCAGGCTGTGTTGCAAAGGCAATGAACGTGTTTTCACCGACTTCGATCTGCGCGAGGCCGTCCATGGCGCTGGGGCCTTTGCCCATCGGGTTGTTACGACAGGCATCAAGAAACACGAAGGTCTGCCTTTCACGGCTGGCAAATCTCGAAATCACATCGTTGAGCTTGACCGCGCCCGCGATCAACTCCTGCAGGTTCTCGGCGTTGGGCGTATCGACCGGCAGAAGATAGTTCTCGCCCCCGAGTTGCACGCCGTGGCCAGCGTAGAAGATGAGGACAGCGCTGGCGCCTGCCAACTTGCCCTCGGCTTGTTTGAAAAGCTCGGTGAACCCGTCGGACGACAGGTTGGTTGCCGTTAGCACATCGAATTTCAGCCTCTTCAGGCTTTCAGAAAATCTGGTCGCGTCGTTTGCAGCATTGGCCAGATGCGGGAGACGGGCGCTCCGGTAGTCGGAGTTGCCGATGACGATCGCGAGCCGCTTGCCTGGCTGTGGCGACTGGCCTTCCTCGACCGCGGCTCGAACGCCGAGGGATCCGAAAAGGGAAACCAGCAGGACCACAGCAATGCGCAGGAGAAGACGGTAGCTCATGGCAAGGGCTCGTTTCGGCGCGTGACATCTTCAAGTCGCCGAAGTGTCCGCCCGACCGAAGACCGCCGCAATTTTTACACCAGAACCCAAATCAAAGGAAGCGTAAGGCGCAACCCAGCCTTCGATCTGGCCGAGCTCGGTTTCTAGAGATGCCGTGGGGTCCAGCCGGACGATAGCCGCCGCAACCATTTCGGCCCGCCGGAAGCCAGCGGTCCAGACGAAATCATATCCACGCCAGAGATAATTTGTTATGCTCCTACCAGCGCTGGCGTAGTGTTGCACCCGCATCTACTGCAGTCAGTGATGTTTTTCATAGTTCAACTGCGCATTGCATGTCCTGATATTTAAGCCAGATGACACAAGTAGCAGGGGAGGGGGACAATGAAAGGCAGGAGTTGGTGTTTGCGCCTGTGCGCGAGTTCAATTTCGATTGGTGCTGCATTGGTTTTGCTGCCCTCGAAGGCAAACGCCTGTATCGACGACAGTGAGGGCGGCTTTCAGGCGGACTGCTACGTCGGCGTGACCGTCAATAGCGCGATTGTCGACACGTCCCTGGATGCTCTTCTCAAATTGTCCGACGACATCATCCAGGCGGAAGTCGGCCCCGCAATCGCAGCTCCGCCGGCCCAGTCTTCACCGTTCGGCGTTTTCGCTTCCGGCCAGTTGGCCCACACGGAGCATGACGGCTTCACCGTTTCGGACGATTTCGACGTCTTTGACGGACCGAGCTTCGACGTCGAAGAATTCTCCGCTGCCGCCAGTGTCGACTTCAACGCGGCAAAGCATTTCGGATTCGACAGCGAGCACGGATTGAATCTGGGGCTGTTCGGCGGTTATGCCTCGGCTGACGTCAATGTCGACGTTTTTGGTGTCGGTGACGCGACCAACAAAAGCGGCATGTTCGGCGGCTATGGGCTTTATCGTAAAGGCACCAGCTATGCTCTTGTGGCCGCCTCGGCGTTCCTGGGCAACACGGACGTCAAGGGAAATGACGGCAGCTACGACACGCAAGGCTACGCGATAACAGGGTCGATCGGCCGCATCTTCAACTTGACCGATCGCATGCGTTTCGATCTTCGTGGCGGGCTGTTGGGCGTTACCTTTACCGGCGACGCATACACGGACGACGCCGGCACTGAGTTTGGAAAGAGCCGTTTATCGTTTGGCGCGATCAAGTTCGACCCTGGGGTTTACGCGGACTACCAGCTCGGAAACGGCATGGTCATCAGCCCTTATGCGCGCGCGGATCTGCAGCAGCGTTTCGGCTATTCGAACACGGCAAGCGTTTCTGGTCTGAAGAGCAATTTTGAGGATGCGGACTTCTCGGTGGCGCTGTCCTCCGGCTTCAATCTGAAGATGTCTTCATCGACAACCGTCAGCACTGAAATTCGCGGCAAATGGTCCGAGGACAGTTCAACCGTCAGCGGCAAGCTGGGCCTCAAGATCGCGTTCTAATCCGGTGCGGCGGATTTCAACGCACGCCGCAAGATGCGGTCGAGCTCGCCGAGAAAACGCGAGCGGTCCTGCGGCGCGAAACTGGCATTGTAGCCCTTGCTTTCGCCGGTCTCGCGCAGATGCTGCTTGAGGTCGCGCATCGCCACCGCCATGCCGATCGTTTCCGGCGTGAACGGGCGCCCGGTCGGCCCAAGCACATGGGCGCCGAGCGCCACCGTGCGGGCGGCAAGCGGGATATCTGATGTCACAACGATGTCGTTGGGCTTGGCATTGTCGACGATCCAGTCGTCCGCCGCGTCGGCGCCCTTGGACACGACGACGTTGCGGATCATCGGGTCACGTGACGGGCGCAGGCCGCCATTGGAGACGAAGGTGACGACGACGCCATGGCGCTCGGCGACTTTCTCGACCTCGGCCTTCACCGGGCAGGCATCGGCGTCGACGTAAACGGCGGGTGCGGACATGGTTCATTCCAACGCGTATGAAGCCGGGCGATTTCGCCAAGCCCCGTCGATGATATTCGAGTGGTCGCTATCCCCGCAACGCTCCGGACCTGTTGGTGCAGCGCAGTCGCTTCAAAGGTCGGCGCCGCCCCTCATCTGCCTGCCGGCATCTTCTCCCCGTATAGTGACGGGGAGAAGGGGCTGGCCCAATCTCGGCTCGCTTTCTGCAACGCTGGAGATAGGCGAAATCCTTTGCGAAGGCGTCTTTCTCCCCGTCACTATACGGGGAGAAATGCCCGGCAGGGCAATGAGGGGCAGCGCAAACCTGAAGCGATTGCCTTGCTTCTTCGCGGTCCAAGTCGCGGTATCAGCGGCTGGTGGTTCTCGTCAGTAAACCACCACGCTCCTGATGCTCTTGCCCTCGTGCATCAGATCAAAACCCTTGTTGATGTCCTCCAGCTTCAGCGTGTGGGTGATCATCGGGTCGATCTCGATCTTGCCGTCCATGTACCAGTCGACGATCTTTGGCACGTCGGTGCGGCCGCGCGCGCCGCCGAAGGCGGTGCCCATCCAGGTGCGTCCGGTGACGAGCTGGAACGGCCGCGTCGAGATCTCCTGGCCGGCGCCGGCAACGCCGATGACGACCGACTTGCCCCAGCCGCGATGCGATGCCTCAAGCGCCTGCCGCATCACCTTGGTGCTGCCCGTGCAGTCGAACGTATAGTCGGCGCCGCCGATCTGGTCGGCGCCGCGCTTGGTCATGTTGACGAGATAGGGCACGATGTCGCCGTCGATCTCCTTCGGATTGACGAAATGCGTCATGCCGAATTTCTCGCCCCATTCCTTCTTGTCGTTGTTCAGGTCGACGCCGATGATCATGTCGGCGCCGGCGAGGCGCAGCCCCTGGATGACGTTGAGGCCGATGCCGCCGAGACCGAAGACGGCGGCCGTGGCGCCGATCTCGACTTTTGCAGTGTTGATCACCGCGCCGATGCCGGTGGTGACGCCGCAGCCGATGTAGCAGATCTTGTCGAAGGGTGCGTCGGGATTGACCTTGGCCAGCGCGATCTCGGGCAGCACGGTGAAGTTGGAGAAGGTCGAGCAGCCCATATAGTGGAAGATCTTGTCCTTGCCGATCGAGAAGCGCGACGAGCCGTCCGGCATCAGGCCTTGCCCCTGCGTGGCGCGGATCGCGGTGCACAGATTGGTTTTTCTGGACAGGCAGGACGGACATTGCCGGCATTCCGGCGTGTAGAGCGGGATGACGTGGTCACCCTTCTTGACCGAGGTGACGCCCTTGCCGACATCGACGACAATGCCTGCACCCTCATGGCCGAGGATCGCCGGAAAGATGCCTTCGGGATCGGCGCCCGACAGCGTGAATTCGTCGGTGTGGCAGATGCCGGTCGCCTTGATTTCGACCAGCACCTCGCCGTCGCGCGGTCCGTCGAGGTCGACCTCCAGGATTTCCAGCGGCTTTCCGGCGGCGACAGCGACAGCGGCACGGGTTTTCATCGGGGCTCTCCTCTCAGGGGCAAGTCTGCAATCGGGGCCGAGCATTAGCGTATCTGCAGGTTCTGGACTATGGGACGAATTGACAGTTCGTTGCCGGGTTTTGGCCGGCGCCGGACGACTTGCGCCCGGGGATATGCGCCAACTTGCCTTGACCGGCCGGGCGAAGCCCATAAAAGAAAGGCAGCCGAGGGAACGCAACCCGCATGTTCACAAAAATCCTGGTCGCCAATCGTGGCGAGATCGCCTGCCGCGTCATCAAGACGGCGCGCAAGATGGGCATTGCCACCGTGGCGGTCTATTCGGATGCCGATCGCGACGCCGTGCATGTCGAGATGGCCGACGAGGCTGTGCATATCGGGCCTTCGCCGGCCGCTGAGAGCTATCTGGTGCCGGAGAGGATCATCGCTGCCTGCAAGGCGACAGGTGCTGAAGCCGTGCATCCCGGCTACGGGTTTTTGTCCGAACGCGCATCCTTCTGCGAGGCGCTGGAGAAGGAGGGCATCGTCTTCATCGGCCCGAAACCCAGAGCGATCAGGGCGATGGGCGACAAGATCGAGTCGAAGAAATTCGCCAATGCAGCCAAAGTCAGCACGGTGCCGGGCTGGCTCGGCGTCATCGAGAATGCTGGTCATGCCGAGAAAATAGCCGGCGAGATCGGCTACCCCGTGATGATCAAGGCCTCGGCCGGCGGCGGCGGCAAGGGCATGCGCATCGCCTGGAGCAAGGCCGAGGTGCGCGACGGGTTCGACCGGGCGCGGTCGGAGGCCAAAAGCTCGTTCGGCGACGACCGCGTCTTCATCGAGAAGTTCGTGGTCGATCCGCGCCACATCGAGATCCAGGTGCTGGCCGACGCGCATGGCAACGCGCTTTATCTCGGCGAGCGCGAATGCTCGATCCAGCGCCGCAACCAGAAGATCGTCGAAGAGGCGCCTTCGCCCTTCCTCGACGCCAAGACCCGGAAAGCCATGGGCGAGCAGTCGGTGGCGCTGGCGAGGGCGGTCGACTATCAGAGCGTCGGCACGGTCGAGTTCATCGTCGACAGCGAAAAGACCTTCTATTTCCTTGAAATGAATACGCGATTGCAGGTCGAGCACCCGGTAACCGAGCTCATCACCGGCATCGATCTGGTCGAGCAGATGATCCGCATTGCTGCCGGCGAAAAGCTCGTCATCAAGCAAAGCGACGTCAAGCTGAACGGCTGGGCGGTGGAAAGCCGGCTCTACGCCGAGGACCCGTATCGCAATTTCCTGCCGTCGATCGGCCGGCTGACGAGATACCGGCCACCGGAAGAGGGACGGTTCGGCGAAATCGTCGTCCGCAACGATACCGGCGTCACCGAAGGTTCGGAAATCTCGATGTTCTATGATCCGATGGTCGCCAAGCTGTGCACCTGGGCGCCTACTCGGATCGCGGCAATAGACGCCATGTCCGTGGCGCTCGACAGCTTCGTCGTCGACGGCATCGAGCATAACATGCCGTTCCTGGCGGCGCTGATGCAGCATCCGCGCTGGCGGGAAGGGCTGATATCGACCGCCTTCATATCAGAGGAATATCCTGATGGCTTCGCGCCGATCGTGCCTGATAGCGAGGAGAAGGCGGTGCTGGCAGCGATCGCCACCGCGGTCGAACTGCTGCGCCGCGATCGGCTCGACCGGCTGGGCGGGCGGCTGGCGCCGCATTCGGGTGTCCTGAAACGCGACTGGGTGGTCAAGATCGGCGGGGATTACCTTTCGGCCTCGGTTATCGAAGGTATGATCTCCATTCCGATGGAGTTCGGTCTGTCGATCGACGGCGGCAAGGCGCTGACGGTAGCCTCCGACTGGCGTCCGGGCGATCTCATCTGGCGCGGCACGGTCGGCGACCGAAGAATCGCGGCGCAGATCAGGCCGGTACCGAACGGGCTTCGCATCGCCTGGAAAGGCATGTCGGTGACCGCACGCGCCATGCTGCCGCGCATCGCCGAGCTCGAAAGGCTGATGCCGGAAAAAGTGGCGCCTGACACCTCGAAGATGCTGCTCTGCCCGATGCCCGGCCTCGTCGTGTCGATCGCCGTTGCCGAAGGGCAGGAGGTCAAGACCGGCGAGACGCTGGCGGTGGTCGAGGCGATGAAGATGGAAAACGTGCTGCGCGCCGAGCGCGATCTCACCGTTTCGAAACTCAGGGCAAAACCGGGCGACAGTCTCGCCGTCGACGCGGTGATCATGGAATTCGCGTGAGGCTGAAAACAAAAAAACGGCCTCGGCGGCGGATCATTGGCGCAACATAACTGCCGTCACTTGTCAAGTTGAGCCACTGGCAGCTACAAGGCAATCGCCTTAGGTTTGCGCTGCCCCTCATTGCCCTGCCGGGCATTTCTCCCCGTATAGGGACGGGGAGAAAGCTGCCTTTCAAAGGATTTCGCCAATCACCAGCGTTTGCAGAATGGGTGCCAAGGTTGCGACCAGCCCCTTCGCCCCGTCACTATACGGGGAGAAGGTGTCGGCCGGCGGATGAGGGACGGCGCCACAATTGGCCGGTCGAGCGCCCGCTCTCGCTGGACTCGCATCGTCCGGTGCCGGACAATACGTCTTCATCGACTGAGTCCTTTCAAGCGGCGCTAAAAACCATGGCGAATGAGACACTTCCACGCGACCCGTTGCGACGTGAGGCCTTTGTCAAGGCGTCGCGGCCGGAACTGCCGGCGCGGCCGTTCATTCATCTGCGCGTGCATTCGGCCTATTCGCTGCTCGAAGGCGCATTGCAGCTCGGCACGGTCGTCGGCCATGCGGTGAGGGATGACGCCCCGGCCATCGCCGTCACCGACACCAACAATCTGTTCGGCGCGCTCGAATTTGCGCAGAAGGCGGTGAAGGAGGGTATCCAGCCGATCATCGGCTGCCAGACCGCTCTCGCCTTTTCCGGTGAAGCCAGCGACAGCCAGCGCGACCGCAGGCGGCAAGGCCCGGAGATGCGGCCGGTGGTTTTGATCGCTGCGACCGAGGCCGGCTACAGCAATCTGGTCAGGCTGGTCAGCCGGGTCTATTTGGAAACGCCGCCCGGCGAGGCCGTGCATCTGACGACCGAGATGCTGCAAGGCCATTGCGACGGCCTGATCTGTCTCAGCGGCGGGCCGCGCGGCCCGATCGGCAATGCCTTGAAGGAGGATCGCCGCGATCTCGCCGAGACGCGGCTTTTGGCGCTCAAAGCGCTGTTCGGCGACCGGCTCTATGTCGAGCTCGAGCGGGTTTCCGGTTATGACCGGGCCATCGAGAAATCGTCAGTCGATCTCGCCTATACCAACGACTTGCCGCTGGTCGCCACCAATGAGGCGTTTTTCTCCTCACGCGACGACTATGAGGCGCATGACGCGCTGATCGCCATCGCCGAGGGTTCGGTCGTCGCCGTCGACAATCGCCGCCGCCTGTCGCCCGACAACTTTCTGAGGAGCCAGGCTGACATGGCGAGGCTGTTCGCCGATCTGCCGGAAGCGATCGACAACACCGTCGAGATCGCGCTGCGCTGCTCCTACTATCCCAAGACCCGCAATCCGATCCTGCCGCGCTTTGCCGGCGGCGATGTCGCCGACGCTGATGCGGCGGTGAAGGCGGAGGCGCAGGAGCTTGCCAGACAGGCGCATGAAGGGCTGGAGGCGCGGCTCGCGGCGCACGGTCTGGCCCCTGGCTACACAGTCGAACAATACCGCGAACGGTTGGAGTTCGAACTCGGCATTATCGAGAAGATGAAGTTCCCCGGCTATTTCCTGATCGTTGCCGACTTCATCAAATGGGCGAAGGCGCAAGGCATTCCGGTCGGTCCGGGCCGCGGTTCGGGCGCCGGCTCGCTGGTTGCATATTCGACGACCATCACCGACATCGATCCGCTGCGCTTCTCGCTGCTGTTCGAGCGCTTCCTCAATCCAGACCGCGTGTCGATGCCCGACTTCGACATCGATTTCTGCCAGGACCGGCGCGAGGAGGTCATCCACTACGTCCAACAGAAATACGGACGCGACCAGGTCGGCCAGATCATCACCTTCGGCACGCTGCAGGCCCGCGCGGTGCTGCGCGATGTCGGCCGCGTGCTGCAGATGCCCTATGGCCAGGTCGACAAGCTCTCTAAGATGGTGCCGTCGAACCCGGCCAATCCGGTCAAGCTCGCCGACGCCATCGCCAACGAGCCGCGCTTTGCCGAAGAGGCCGAACGGGAGCCGATCGTCCAGACGCTGCTCGACATGGCCCAGAAGCTGGAAGGGCTCTACCGCCACGCCTCGACGCACGCCGCCGGCATCGTCATCGGCGACCGGCCGCTATGGGAGCTGGTGCCGATGTATCGCGACCCGCGCTCCGACATGCCGGTCACCCAGTTCAACATGAAGTATGTCGAGCAGGCCGGGCTGGTGAAGTTCGACTTCCTCGGCCTGAAGACGCTGACGGTGCTGGAGACCGCGGTCAAGCTGATCCGCCGCCGCGGCATCGAGATCGATCTCGCCCACATTCCGCTCGATGACCCCGACACCTACGCCATGCTGTCGCGCGGCGAAGTGGTCGGCGTGTTCCAGGTGGAAAGTGCCGGCATGCGCAAGGCGCTGATCGGTATGCGGCCCGACTGCATCGAGGACATCATCGCGCTGGTCGCGCTTTACCGGCCGGGACCGATGGAGAACATCCCGACCTACAACGCCAGAAAGCATGGCGAGGAGGAGATGGCGTCGATCCATCCGAAAATCGACCATCTGGTGAAGGAGACGCAAGGCGTCATCGTCTACCAGGAGCAGGTGATGCAGATCGCGCAGGAGCTTGCCGGCTATTCGCTCGGCGAAGCCGATCTGCTGCGCCGCGCCATGGGCAAGAAGATCCGCGCCGAGATGGACAAGCAGCGCGAACGCTTCGTTTCGGGCGCGGTTGAACGTGGCGTCGGCAAGCCGCAAGCCGACTTCATTTTCGACCTGCTGGCAAAGTTCGCCGACTACGGTTTCAACAAGTCGCATGCCGCCGCCTATGCAGTCGTCTCCTACCAGACGGCCTATCTGAAGGCGCACTACCCGGTCGAGTTCCTGGCCGCGTCGATGACGCTCGACATGGGCAACACCGACAAGCTCGCCGATTTCCGCCAGGATGCGCTGCGCCTCGGCATCGATGTCGTGGCGCCGTCGGTAATGACCAGCTTCCGCGCCTTCGAGGTCGGCGAGAACCGAATCTTCTATTCGCTGGCCGCGCTCAAGGGCGTCGGCGACGCGGCGGTCGAGCACATCGTCGCCATGCGCGGCGAAAAACCGTTCAAGAGCCTCGCCGATTTCTGCGAAAGGGTCGATCCGAAGATCGTCGGCAAGCGGGTCTTCGAAAGCCTGATCATGGCCGGCGCGCTCGACTGCTTCGGCCACGACCGCGCCGCGATGATGGCGGGCGTCGAGCGGATGATGGGGCTGGCGTCGCTGGCGCAGCAGAATGCAATGTCGGGCCAGCACGATATTTTTGGCGCCTCGCTCGGCGCGCAGTCGCAGGCGCTCAATCTGCCGGCGACCGACCCGTGGCTTGCCGCCGACCGCCTGCACCGTGAATTCCAGGTGGTCGGCTTCTATCTCTCGGCGCACCCGCTGGACGAATACAAGGCGGCGCTGCAGAAGATGCGGGTGCAGACCTGGGCCGAGTTCTCGGCCGCCGTCAAACGGGGTGCTGCCGCCGGGCGGCTTGCCGGCACCGTCACCACCAAGCAGGAGCGCAAGACGCGCACCGGCAACAAGATGGGCGTCGTGCAGTTTTCCGACACGTCGGGCCAGTATGAGGCGGTGCTGTTTTCCGAGGGGCTGGCGCAGTATCGCGACCTGCTCGAGCCCGGCCGTTCGGTGGTGATCACCGTTTCGGCCGAGGACAGGCCCGAAGGCGTCAACCTGCGCATCCAGACCGTGCAGTCTCTGGAAGACGAGGCAAGCCGTATCCAGAAGGCCTTGCGCATCTTTGTCAGGGATGACCGACCGGCGTCGGCGATTCAATCGCAGCTTACCCAGCGCGGCGACAGCCAGGTGAGTATTATCGTCATCAAGGATGAGGCGCAGGGCGAGGTCGAGATCGAACTGCCCAACCGTTACCGCGTCTCGCCACAGATCGCGTCGGCCATGCGCGCGGTGCCGGGCGTGGTGGAAGTGGAACTGGTGTGAGCTAACGACCGTATTCCGCCAGCCCGGTCGCATTGCCCGGTGACGATGCCGCTGGTATTGTGAGCTCGGCGGCCTGGGTCTTTTTGGCGGCCAGGGGAGCTGGTCATGGATGAGCGGGATGCCGCTGCCGAACTCCAGAAAATGGTCAATGGGTTCCAGGTATCTCAGGCGATATGCGTCGCCGCCACGCTGGGCATTGCAGACCATCTCAAGGACGGAAAACGCACCAGCGGCGAACTGGCCGCGCTGACCAATACCCATCCGCAGGCGCTCTACCGGCTGCTGCGCGCCCTTGCTTCGGTCGGCGTGTTCCATGAAGCGGAAGACCGCTTCTTCTCACTGACCCCGGTTGGCGGCGCGTTGCGATCCGATGTTCAGCATTCGGTCGCGCCGTGGGCGATTCTGGCCGGACGGCCGTATTTCCGTCGGGCATGGAGCGATCTTCAGCACAGTGTCGGCACCGGCGAAAACGCCTTTCGCCACGCTCATGGCAAGGGCGTTTGGGAATACCGGGCGGAGCATCCGGAAGAGTCCGTCATCTTCGACCGGGCGATGACGGCCACGTCGCGTGGCGTCGCCGCTGCGGTGATCGCGGCCTATGACTTCCGGCCGTTCTCTGTCGTCATGGATGTCGGAGGCGGGCAGGGCGCGCTGCTTGCCGAAATCCTCCGCCGCAATCCCGGCCAGCGCGGCATTCTTTTCGATCAGCCGCAGGTCGTGACGAAGGCCGGCCCGGTCTTTGAGGCTGCGGGCGTGGCCGATCGCTGCGACATCGTCGCCGGCGATTTCTTCGTCTCGGTGCCCGAGGGCGCCGATGCGATCGTGCTTAAATGGATCCTGCATGACTGGGACGACGACACAAACATCCGGATCCTGAAAACCTGCCGCCGGGCGATGCGCCCAGAAGGCAAGCTGCTGGTGCTCGAGAGCATTCTGGCGGCGCCCAACGAAGGCGCCAGCGCAAAATTTGGCGATCTGAACATGCTGGTCATGCCGGGCGGGCAGGAGCGCACGGCGGAAGAATTCAGGTTGCTGCTTGCGGCGTCGGATTTTCGGGTCGCGAATATTGTTGAAGCCGGACCTCGCATCAGTGTCATCGAGGCGGAACCGGTCTGACTGCTTTCCGGGTCTGAAACTACCCGACGAAGGCGACTGAAATGCGAGACTAGAGCGCGGTTTTGGTGGAACCAAAACCGCGCTCTAGCGCGTTGCGTTTACGCATTTGTCGGGCGCCAAACGAAGCCGGTTGGGTGGAAAATGCTACGACGCGGCCCCGTGCGCGGGGTTGGGCGCGTTGTTCTGGAGATTTAGCA
>NZ_JBVVQC010000040.1:0-54022 GCF_055811515.1 Mesorhizobium sp. WSM4841 | reverse complement strand
GGGGCGCTCCTTAGGTAGCTGCTCAACAGCGTCGAGGGTGCCACACGCTCGCCGCCGCCCATAGCATCTACAGCGCTGTTGAGGGCGCGCTCGCGACCGGCTTCGCTACCGCCGACCTACACCACGTGGTGGGACACGACCTGTACATACACGAGACGAATCCAGGGTCGATCGGCTGGCCGCTGAAAGCAGCTCGACATCGTCGTCGGCCCGTAGTTCGCGACGTTCAACTTCTCTGTAACCGGCGGCAAGGATCTCTTCGCCTCGGCGAATACAGCTTCGCCCGGCGGTCCCTTGGCCAGCCTCTCGGCCGCTTCGAACAGAATTTCGGCTAGCTTTGGCGCCGCAACGCGCTGCTCGGCCGACAGCCTGAGATTGCGCGACGACAGCGCCAAGCCATCGGCTTCGCATACTGTCGGGAAAGCGATGATCTCGATCGGTATGTCGAGATCGCGGGCAAGCCGGGGCACTTGCAACTGCTGCAAATCCTTCTCGCCGAAGAAGGCGGACCGGCGCCGGTCTGGAGAAAGAGCTTCGTCACCAATGTCCCCACGCCGTCGAAATGGCCGGGGCTGCGCCGCATAGGCCTTCGCTCACCCCGCTCACCGCGACCGCGGTGGGCAAACCACTCCAGATAAATCTCTCTTGCATCCGGCGCGCAAAGCATGTGGTGCCGAGCGGCGCCAGCTTGGCGGCGTCCTCATGCTCCCGGCGTGGGTAGGTGGCAAGGTCGGCGGCGTCGTTGAACTGCTTCGGGTTGACGAAGAGGGTAAGGATCACCCGGTCGGCGCGCTGAAGTACGGCGCGCACCAAGCTGAGATGGCCTTCATGCAAGGGCGCCCATGGTTTAAACGACGGCGACCTTCATGCCCCGCCTGCGCCATGCCGCCACGGATTTGCGCAACTCGGTGACGGTCCGGGCGACCGGTGTGCTCATGTCGCTTCTCGTCCTTTGATGGCTTTCGGTTCATCGCCGAAGACATGTTCGGCGGTCGGAAACCGGCGCTCCTTCACTTCGCACGCGTAGGCCTCGATCGCTGCCGAAGCAGCCTCTCCCAGTTCGACATAGCGCTTGACGAATTTCGGGCGAAAGTCGCCGAACAGGCCCAGCATGTCGTCCACGACCAGGATCTGCCCGTCGCAGGCCGCCGAGGCGCCGATGCCGATCGTCGGGATTGGGATTTCCTCGGTGATGCGGCGGGCGAGCGGTTCGGGCACTTTTTCCAGCACGACGGAAAAGGCGCCGGCCTCGCTGACCGCAAGAGCATCGCGCCAAATGCGCTCGGCATCCTCGCCCCTGCCCTGCACGCGATATCCGCCAAACACGTTGACCGCCTGCGGCGTCAGGCCGACATGCGCCATGACCGGGATGCCGCGCGCTGTGAGGAAGCGGATCGTCTCGGCGATCGTCTCGCCGCCCTCGAGCTTGACCGCAGCGCAGCCGGTCTCCGCCATAACGCGCGCGGAATTGCGGAAGGCCTGCTCTAGGCCTTCCTCGTACGAGCCGAACGGCATGTCGACGACCAGGAGCGCCCGCTCCATTCCCCGCCGAACCGCCTTGGCGTGCATGATCATCATATCGAGCGTGACACTGAGCGTGGAGGGAAGGCCGTGGAGAACCATGCCGACGCTGTCGCCGACAAGAACGATGTCGCAGTGGCCGTCAACCAGCCTTGCGACCGGCGTTGTGTAGGCCGTCAGGCAGACCAGCGGCGTGCTGCCCTTTCGCGCACGGATATCCGGCGGCGTGATCGCCTTGACGACACCAGCAGCGCTCAATCCACGTCTCTCCTCACCCAGCGTCACCCACGGCCAGTGTCGCGTTTGGCATATTTTTGTCCAGGTGCGAAGAGGTAAATTGCCAGAGCGCGTGGTGTTGACGCGACGAGTGGTATGATAAAGAACAGAACTAAATCGGTTTAGACAGCCGGAGCTCTGCCAAGTAGGTCAGGAACCATGGATCAGGCAAAGGGACCAAGGAAAGGCAGAGCCATCGGCAAGACCAACGACGTCAACGCGGACCTGATCGCAGTCGTCGTCGCCGTGAACGACGCTGGACCATGTGTTCTGACCATCGAACAGGGGGCCGCCCTTCCCTCGGGCCCGTTTGAGCTCGCTCATCGTTCGCTCCAGTCGGGCCTCAGGGCATGGGTGGAACTGCAGACCGGTCAGCCTCTCGGTTATATCGAGCAGCTCTACACCTTCGCCGATCGCGATCGGATCGGCGCCAACGAGCGCGTGATCTCGATCAGCTATCTCGCACTCACCCGCGAAGAAGATGCGGGCGCCTCGGGCAGGCGCAGCTGGGCCAGCTGGTACGACTATTTCCCCTGGGAGGATCATCGCTCCGGCAGGCCCCCGATGCTGGAAGAATTGTGGCCGCGCCTTATCGAATGGGCGGACGGCGCGGACGACGGCGCGACGCGCTTCGATCGCCGGCGGCGAGCGGCGGTCGCTTTTGCCTTGGACGACCGGGCATGGAACGAAGAGCTCGCGCTGCAGCGCTACGAGCTGCTCTACGAAGCCGCCCTGGTGGAGGAAGCAAAGCGCGGCGGAGATTCTGCCATCCTCGCTCCGGTGCCGGGCAGATCGATGAGCGCCGATCACCGCCGCATTCTGGCAACGGCTATTGCGCGGCTGCGCTCCAAGATCAAATACCGGCCTGTTGTGTTCGAACTGATGCCGCCGCTCTTCACGCTTTTACAGCTACAGCGAACCGTGGAGGCGCTCTCCGGCAGGCTCATCAACAAGCCGAACTTTCGCCGGCTCATAGAGCAGCAGGAGCTGGTTGAGAAGACCGGGGCGACGACCGCCGAGACCGGCGGCCGGCCGGCGCAGCTCTACCGCTTTCACCATGCTATTCTAGACGAGAGGCCTGTGGCCGGCACAAAATTGCCGCTCGCACGGGCTTGACACCACTTATAGTCACAACGATTATATAGGCCTTATAATCGCGTTGACTATAACTGGAGGCTCGATGAGCGCCGTCCTGCCTTCGAGCGCCTCACTGTACGACCGCGTTCGGCGCGTTATCCCGCCGATCGAGTGGCCGGTCTTCGTCGAGGACATCGACGCGATCTGGAAACTGAAGCGACAGCGCAACGCGGTCATCCTGGCGCATAACTATCAGACGCCGGAGATTTTTCACTGCGTGGCTGACATCGTCGGCGACAGCCTGGCGCTGGCCCGCAAGGCAATGACGGTCGATGCCGAAATCATCGTGCTCGCGGGCGTGCATTTTATGGCCGAGACCGCCAAGCTCCTCAATCCGGACAAGACCGTGCTCATCCCGGATCTCGGTGCGGGCTGCTCGCTGGCGGACTCGATCACGGCCGAAGACGTGCGCCTGATGCGGCAGCGTTATCCGAGCGTTCCAGTGGTGACCTACGTCAACACCTCCGCTGCGGTGAAGGCAGAGTCCGACATCTGCTGCACCTCGGGCAATGCGCTCGCGGTGGTGGAATCACTCGGTGCGCCGCGCGTGATCATGCTGCCCGACGAATATCTGGCCCAGAACATCGCCGCCCAGACCGACGTCGAGATCATCGCCTGGAAGGGACACTGCGAGGTGCATGAGCGCTTCACGCCCGCAGACATCCGCCAGTTGCGCGAGGACAATCCTGGCGTCGCGGTGCTCGCCCATCCCGAGTGTCCGCCCGAGGTGGTAGCTGAGGCCGATTTTTCCGGTTCGACCGCTGCCATGGCCGAATATGTCGGACAGCAAAAGCCGGCGCGGGTCGTGCTGATGACGGAATGCTCGATGAGCGACAATGTCGCGGTCGAGCATCCAGAGGTCGAGTTCATCCGGCCCTGCAATTTGTGCCCACATATGAAGCGAATAACGCTCGCCAATATCCGCACAGCACTCGAGGAGAACCGCCACGTCGTGACCATCGAGCCGCAGGTCGCGGATCGGGCTCGTCATGCAGTGGAGCGCATGCTCGCTGTATGACTCCCGACATGCACGACATCGGCGGGGCGCCGGTCATTATCGGGGCTGGCGTTGCCGGGCTCATGACGGCGCTTCACCTCGCGCCGCAACCGGTCGTCCTTCTCTCCAGAACGCCGTTGGGAACCGATGCCTCCAGTACACTCGCTCAAGGCGGCCTTGCGGCGAGCCTCGGCGCCGATGACAGCCCCGAACTGCACCTCTCTGATACGCTTGCCGCCGGGAATGGGCTTTGCAATGAAGCGATGGTCAGACGGGTTGTCGAGGCGATGCCTCGCGCGATCGACCACCTCATCCGCCTGGGCGCTCCCTTCGACCGCAATTTGGATGGGAAACTGCGGCTTGGGCTGGAGGCGGCGCATTCGCGCCGTCGGATCGTGCATGCCGCCGGCGACGCTACCGGACGCGAGTTGTTCCGCGTGCTGGTCGCAATGGCGCGGCGGACACGTTCGATCACGATCATGGAAGGCATGGATGCACTCCGCTTGATCGTGGCGGGCGGTGCAATCGTGGCCGTGTTGGCGGTCCGACACACCAGCATCGTCGCATTACCCACGCGCCGCGTGGTGCTTGCGACAGGCGGTATCGGCGGGCTTTTTAACGACACGACCAACCCGCTTGCATCGTTCGGGCACGGACTGGCGCTCGCCGCCTGCGCCGGAGCGGAGCTCGCCGATCTCGAATTCGTGCAGTTTCACCCGACCGCGCTCGATACTCCGCGCCGGCCAATGCTGCTTGTGAGCGAAGCGGTGCGCGGCGAAGGCGCGGTACTGGTTGACGAATACGGCCAGCGCTTCCTGGCCGATACGCCAGGCGCCGAACTCGCATCGCGCGATGTGGTAGCGCGCGTGATCTCTGACCAGCTCGCGGCGGGGCATCGTGTCTATCTCGACGCCCGACAATGCCTCGGCGCGAAATTCGCAAAACGCTTTCCAGCGATCGAGGCGGCTTGCCGGCAGGCCGGCATCGATCCGGCCCTCGAACCGATCCCGGTGCGCCCGGCTGCACACTATCACATGGGCGGCGTCGCCGTGGATGTTGAAGGGCGCAGCTCGGTAACCGGGTTGTGGGCATGCGGCGAAGTCGCCTGTACCGGATTGCATGGTGCCAACCGGTTGGCCAGCAACTCGCTTTCCGAAGCGGTCGCAACATCGGCTTGGGTGGCGATAAGCGTCGCCGGCACTTGCGCGGGCTGGCAGTGGCCCAGACTTCCTGAGTTCGTGCCTGTGCGGCCCAGCCCGTCATCTATACGCCAGATCGCATCTGATGCACTTGGGATTGTCCGCAACGGCAAGAGGCTGCGCGAAGCGATCACGACATTGCTGCCACTGGCCGTCGGCGACACGGTCATGGCCGACCCGGCGTTGGTCGCACTGCTGATCGCAATTGCAGCACTTGGGCGCGAGGAGAGCCGCGGTTCGCATTACAGGTCCGATTTCACGGAGCGCAATGCCGCCGCCCTTCCCTCACGGCTGACGCTCAGCACGGCATTTGAAAGTGCCCTCGCGGTTAACTGCCTCGCCTCGGAACGGAGCTCCTGATATGGCCTCATTGTCACCGCTTCCCCCGGTCGTCATCGAGCCGATCGTACGAAATGCCCTTCTGGAAGATTTGGGCAGAGCCGGCGACGTCACGAGCGATGCAATTATCCCCGCCGGTTGCAAAGCTACGCTCTCGCTGAACGCGCGCCAGGCAGGGGTGGTCGCCGGGCTCGACCTGGTGGCGTTTGCTTTCCTGCTGATCGACCCGGCAGTGGAGATGCAAGTCCGCCGCCCGGACGGCAGCGATGTCGCAGCAGGGCAAACCATTGCGATCGTAAACGGGCCAGCGCGCAGCCTGCTCACGGCCGAGCGGACAGCGCTCAATTTCCTGTGCCGTCTGAGCGGCATTGCAACGGCTACGGCTGCGTTTGTCGAAGCGGTGCGCGGCCATAAGGCCAAAATTGTGTGCACACGCAAGACGACGCCTGGCCTGCGTGCCCTGGAGAAGTATGCCGTGCGTGCTGGAGGCGGCGCCAACCACCGCTTCGCGCTGGATGATGCCGTGCTCATCAAGGACAACCACATCGCCATTGCCGGTGACATCCGCAGGGCGATCGAGCGGGCGCGCGGCGCCGTAGGTCACATGGTCAAGATCGAGGTCGAGGTCGATACGCTCGAACAGCTCGATCTTGCGCTTGAAGTGGGAGTCGACGCCGTGCTCCTGGACAACATGTCGCTTGAGGAGCTTGCCCGGGCTGTGGCGATGGTCGGCGACCGCGCGATTACCGAAGCCTCCGGTCGGGTAACGCGGGCGACGGTCGCGTCGATCGCGTCGACCGGGGTGGATCTCATCTCCGTCGGCTGGCTCACCCACAGCGCGCCTATCCTCGATATCGGATTGGATATGCCTATCAATGGGAATTGCAGCAGACATCTGAACTGAGGAGGGGATATGCACGCGCTGCCAGGCGATACGGTTCAATCGACGAGGGGGAGGGATGACGGATAGAAAACGAACAAGCGACCGCACCGAAGCGCTTGCCTTTATTGTCTGCCGCCTGGACGAACTGCGTCAGATGGCGGCCTCGCACGGGCTCGATCTTCTCGGCTACCTGTTGGAAATCGCTTTCACTGAATCCTGCGACATGATCAGAAAGGAGCATCCTTCCGCTCAAGCGAAGCCAAAGATGCCGATAACTCCGGGCAGCACCTCAATTGAGCCATCGTGGCCAGCGGCCGGAGCATCCTGTTCTGAACGAGACGGGTAACCGACTCTGCGTACCGGCGCGGGGTCGCCGGGTCTTCAAGCATCGGCCGTCGACCAGCAGTCCCCTACAGTGCTCACCGGCCAAGCGGTTCTAATTTAAAGGACGAGGTGCAATGAACATCGAACTCAACCTGCTCTTGGATCCGATTGGTGGGGCGCTTCCTCGCTGGACGCGAAAGGCAGCCCAGGCGATCCACGATCTGCCTTTCAACGACCTGCTGTTTCAGGCGCAAACCGTTCACCGGCAGAATTTCGATCCCAACAAGGTCCAGCTCAGCCGGCTTCTCAGCATCAAGACAGGCGGCTGCCCCGAGGATTGCGGCTATTGCAGCCAGTCGGCGCATCATGAAAGCGGGTTGAAGGCGTCGAAGCTGATGGAGGTCCGGCGCGTCATCGCCGAGGCGACCAAGGCGCGTGACGCCGGCGCCACGCGCTATTGCATGGGCGCTGCCTGGCGAAACCCGAAGGCGCGCGACATGGATGCGGTGGTGGCGATGGTCGAGGGCGTCAAGGCACTAGGCATGGAGACCTGCATGACGCTCGGCATGCTCGATCTTGAGCAGGCCGCTCGGCTGAAACAGGCTGGTCTCGACTACTACAACCACAACATCGATACATCGAAGCGCTACTACAGCGAGATCATCTCGACCCGCACGTTTGCCGACCGGCTGGATACGCTCGCCAATGTCCGCGACAGCGGCATCAAGGTCTGCTGTGGCGGCATTGTCGGCATGGGTGAAGAGCCGGTGGACCGGATCGACATGCTGGTGACGCTGGCGAACCTGCCGGAGCATCCCGAAAGCGTTCCGATCAACATGCTGATCCCGATCGACGGCACCCCGCTCGCCGACGCCAGGCCGATCGAGCCGATCGAATTCGTGCGCATCATCGCGCTGGCCCGCATCATGATGCCGAAGTCGCATGTCCGCCTGTCCGCCGGCCGCACCGCCATGACCGACGAGATGCAGGCGCTGTGCTTCTTTGCCGGCGCGAATTCGATCTTCGTCGGCGACACGCTGCTGACGGCGGACAATCCCGGCGAGGACAAGGACATTCTGCTGTTTCGGCGCCTCGGCATCGAGCCAATGGAACTCGAGGCGCAATGAACGGGGCGCTTCTTGCCCGGTATGACGCGTCCTTGCGCGGACTGGCGCGCAAGGACCGGCTGCGGACGCTGGCACCGCGCGCCGGGCTCGACTTCTCGTCGAACGACTATCTCGGACTTGCCTCCTGCAAAAGACTTGGCGAGGCGGTTGCGGCGGCGATTGCGCGGGGCACGCCGGTGGGCGCCACCGGATCGCGGCTGTTGCGCGGCAACGCGCCGGAACACGAGGCGCTGGAGTCGGACGCTGCGGCGTTTTTCGGAGCCGATCGCGCCCTGTTCTTCGGCAGCGGCTACATCGCCAACTTCGCTCTGCTGACGGCCCTGCCGCAGAAGGGCGACCTGCTGGTGCTCGACCAGCTCGCCCATGCCAGCATGCATGAGGGCGCGCAAGCCGGACGCGCCGAGTTCAAGCTGGCCGCGCACAACGACGTCAATGCTGTCGAGGATGCGATCACGCGCTGGCGCGCCGAAGGCGGCATGGGGCGCGTCTGGATCGCGGTCGAAAGCCTCTATAGTATGGATGGCGACTACGCGCCGCTGGAGAGCCTGGTCGCGCTTGCCGATCGGCACGAGGCATTCCTTGTCGTCGACGAGGCACATGCCACCGGCGTCTGGGGACCGGATGGCCGCGGCCTTGCCACCGCGTTCGAGGGCCGCGACAACATCGTCGCGCTGCATACATGCGGCAAGGCGCTCGGCGCGTCCGGCGCGCTCGTCACCGGGCCAAGAACGCTGTGCGACTTTCTCGTCAACCGGTGCCGGCCGTTCATCTACGCCACCGCACCATCGCCGCTAATGGCGGTCGCGGCGCGCGAAGCGCTCACCATGCTGTCCGACGAGCCCATGCGCCGGGTTCAGCTGCGTGAGCGTATCGCTTTCGCGGGCCGGCAATTGGCCGAGCGCTGCGGCGTGGTGCCCAGCGGCTCGCAGATCCAGCCATTCGTCATCGGCGATAACAAGTGCACCATGGCGGTGGCGGCGGCACTGCAGGCGCGCGGCTTCGATATCCGCGGCATCCGTCCGCCGACCGTGCCAGAGGGCACATCGCGCCTGCGCATTTCGTTGACGCTCAACGTGGACGAGGCAGATATCTCCGACATGGTCGAGGCTCTTGCCGAGGAATGGGATCGTCCGCAATGACGGCACGGGTCATCGTGACTGGTACCGACACCGGTATCGGCAAGACTGTGTTCGCAGCCGGGCTTGCCGGCCTGCTCGACGGCTTCTACTGGAAGCCTGTGCAATCGGGCCTCGACGACGAGACCGACAGCGAGGTCGTGGCGCGGCTTGCCGGCCTGCCCGCAGATCGGGTATTGCCGGAAGCCTGGCGCCTCAAAGAGCCGCTCTCACCGCACTGTGCCGCCAAGTTGGACAGGGTGGAGATCGACGCGCAGGCACTCGCACTGCCCACGACCGACCGGCCGCTCGTCGTGGAAGGTGCCGGCGGGCTGATGGTGCCGATCAACAGGCGCGTGCTCTACATCGACGTCTTCGCGCAATGGGATGCGCCGGTGGTGCTCTGCGCGCGCACCGCGCTCGGCACCATCAACCACACGCTGCTCTCAATCGAGGCTCTGCGCGCCCGCTCCATACCATTGCTTGGCATCGCGTTCATCGGCGACAGGATGGTCGATACGCAAAGGACGATCGCCGAAATGGGCAAGGTGCGCGTGCTTGGTCGTCTGCCGCGTCTCGAGCCACTGTCGTCCGGAGCGCTTTCCGCAGCCATGCAGGCCTCGTTCAACGTCACTGATTTCATCGGAATCCGCGCATGAGCCGCTCTGCTGTCTGGCATCCCTTCACCCAACACGCCACGGAGCCCGTGCCGCCGACAGTCGCTTACACCGAAGGCACCTATGTCGAGACGCGTGAGGGCAGGCGTATCCTCGATGCAATCTCCTCCTGGTGGGTGGTCACTCACGGCCATCGCCATCCGCGGATCATGGAAGCAATCCGGAATGCAACCGAGACATTCGATCAGGTAATTTTCGCGGGCTTCACCCACGAGCCGGCCGAACGCCTGGCCGACGCGCTTGTCGCCCTCGTTCCTCCCGGCCTCGACCGAGTGTTCTATTCCGACAGCGGCTCGACCTCAGTCGAAGTCGCACTGAAGATGGCGCTCGGCTATTTCCGCAACATCGGCGCGCCGCGCTCGCGCATTGTCGTCATGGAGCACAGCTATCATGGCGACACGATCGGCACGATGAGCGTCGGCGCCCGCGGCGTGTTCAACGCCGCTTATGAGCCCTTGCTGTTCGAGGTGGACACCATCCCCTTCCCGGCCCCCGGGCGCGAGCAGGAAACACTGGATCGGTTCGAGGCAATCTCCCGCGACCGGGGCGCCGCCGCGCTGATTGTCGAGCCGCTCGTGCTTGGCGCCGGCGGCATGCTGATGTATCCGGCCTGGGTTCTGGCCGAATTGAAGAGGATCTCTGAGGCCTCCGGTACGCTCTTGATCGCTGATGAGGTTATGACCGGCTGGGGGCGCACTAGAACCATGTTCGCCTGCGAGCAGGCGAACATCTCTCCAGACATCCTGTGCACCTCGAAGGGCCTGACTGGCGGCGCCATCCCGCTGGCGGCAACGCTCGCCACCGATGCCATCTTCCAGGCCCATTATTCCGAGGACAGGAAGAAGACCTTCTTCCACTCGAGTTCCTACACGGCCAATCCGATTGCCTGCGCGGCAGCACTTGCCAATGTCGAGATCTGGCGCGACGAGCCGGTGGCCGAGCGGGTCGCGGCGTTGAGCGCCAAGCAGGCCGCCGGGCTTCGACGCTTTCGCGACAATCCATATTTCACCGACAGCCGGGCGACCGGCACGATCGCGGCCCTCGATCTGCGCACTGGCTCAGCCGGTTATCTGGCCGAGATTGGGCCAAAGCTGCGCGCCTTTTTTCTCGAGCGCGGCATGCTGGTGCGCCCGCTAGGCAACGTCCTTTATCTTCTGCCGCCCTATTGCATCACCGGCGAGGAACTGGACGGGCTCCACAACGCCATCGAGGAGGCCGGCGAACGCTTCGGTTCGCGGCCATGAACCGATCGTCGCGCATTCTCGGGTTTGGTCATCATGCGCCGTCGCGCAAAGTGGCGAATGCCGAGATCGAGAGCAATCTCGGGCTCGAACCTGGCTGGATCGAGCGCCGCACCGGGATACGGTCTCGCTTCTGGGCAACGGACGAAGACACGCTGTCGGGCCTTGCCGCGTATGCCGGCGACATGGCGCTGGCGAGCGCCGGAATTGACCGCAGCGACATCGGTCTGCTGCTGCTTGCCACCTCGACGCCCGACCATCTTCTGCCGCCAAGCGCGCCGCTGGTCGCACATCGGCTGGCACTGGGCCGTGCTGGCGCGATCGACCTGACCGGCGCCTGCGCCGGCTTCATATATGCGCTGATGTTCGCCGACGGCTTCACCCGCCTGCATGGCAAAGCGAGCCTTGTCATCGCGGCCAACATCCTCAGCCGTCGCCTCAATCCGACAGAGCGCGCCAGCGCCGTGCTGTTTGCCGACGCCGCCGGCGCCGTGGTGATCGGTCCTTGCGATGAATCCGATCGAGGCATTCTCGGCGCCTCGGTGGATTCCGACGGCTCGCGCTACGGGCTGATCCAGATTGCCGCCGGAGGAAGTAACAAGCCGTTCCATGGCGACCTCGACCTGGATCAGACTCGCATGACGATCACCGACGGCCGTGAAGTTTTCGCCAAGGCCGTGGAGATGATGGCCGCCTGCTCAAAGGACGCACTCGCTGCAGCCCAAATGCGGCCGCAGGACATCGATCGGTTCGTGCCGCATCAGGCCAATGCGCGCATTTTCGATGCCGTTGGAAGGAACCTCGGCGTTGCGGATGAAGCGATCGTCAAGACCATCGCCGAATACGGCAACTCTTCCGCCGCGACGATCCCGCTCTCGCTGTCGCTAGCCCATCGGACGCAGCCGTTTCGGGCGGGAGAGAAGGTTCTTTTGGCGGCCGCGGGTGCGGGTCTTAGCGGCGGTGCGCTCGTCGTTGGGATTTAGCCGCGCGAACCAACTGCCATTCACCTTGTATGATGATGAGGACAACAGAACCAATGCGAAAAATAGTGGCCGGCAAGCTGCACGGCATCCACGTCACCGAAGCGAACCTCAACTACCATGGTTCGATAACGCTCGACCCCGACCACTGCGAGGCAGCCGGGATCCTGCCGATGGAATTCGTGGAGATATGGAATAAGAATTCCGGTGCGCGGATTTCGACCTATGTCATCCTCGGTGAGCGCGGCTCACGGTGCTGCATCCTCAACGGAGCGGCGGCTCGCACCTGTCAGCCCGACGACCCGATCATTGTGTGCAACTCCATCTACCTGGACGAAGCGCATATCACCTCGCTGAAGCCGCGGATCGTCACGTTTGACCAGGATAACCACATACTCGACCGCCTGAGCTACTCCGTCGATCTTGACACAAGCGGCCGTTACAGTTTCTCCATTCTTGACGAGGCGGATGAGCCTTTGGTCATTCCTGCCCTGGTCTCCGGGGCGTGAGCAGCGCTCCACAGATGTGCGAGCCTCTTCGCCCCGTTGCAACTTGCTCGGCACTGAAGAGCGTCTAAAACTCGACGAAGTTGCTGACGCTCAGCTTCGAAAGGCCGATGCCCACCGCGCCTTCGGCACGGCGGCCTTCGTGGGATAGCGCAATGTCTCGCATCTGCTGATCCGCGAACAGCGGTTTGCATGTTGACCCCTATCTCAGTTACTTGCGGTGGCGGCTTGCAAATTCTTGCTGCTTTTTCCAGCGCCGCGGCTGGGTCCTTGACGACCTGGCGTTTCATGATCTTTGCCGCCGTGTCGATTAGGCAGGCCACATAGCCGTCTTCCGCATCGGCAGCGGTGCCAACCATCATCGCGAATATGGCCAGCCGGACGGCCACAAGCAGCATTGAAGTGGGCCTTCGGCAAAGTGTTTCCCGCCGGTGCCAAGGGCTCACCAGCCATCCAACGTCTAATCCGGTGCACATATCAGCGTTCGTCGATCGGTGGCTTGGCAGCAAGGCCGAGCCTGACTCGTTGGCAATCGGCGAAATTTTCAGCCGGAGACTGCGTTTTGAACCGAAGAACTGTTAGTTTGCCCTCCTCAACAATATGAACCACCCATCCGCCATGGGCGCGTTTGACGCGCACGTCATTTGGTTCGCCAACCACCATCACTCCCCCCATTTTCGCCGCTTCAGGATGGGACTGGAAGTCGTTCCCGCACATCGGAAAACATAGGACCTTACGTCACGTCAAGCGCCGATCTTTTGATAGCCGATGCTTGTCGATTTCAGGGTGACGGCGATTCAGGTCCGGAACGTCCGTGCGCGCGGAACCTCGCGCTCGGATCGATTTAGGTGCTCAGATTTTTGCCTGTTAATTCAGCCTTAATTATCCACAGCTAAGGTGAATGGGGACGCGTATTCAGTCCGAGTGGCTCTGCAAAAAACCCGCCGCTCTGGTGCGCTCAGCGCGATCACCCGGCAATTCACGATGTATCATAGCTCCGGACCGTTCCGATCGATCAGGCTGCCGGACGGCCACTCGCTCATCCAACGTCCAATCGGCACAACTACGACGAGCACGTCCTCGACGCACGTGGGCGGCAGGTCGAGATACACATCTGCGAGGGTGGACCGCACGCGAACGCCCGACACAATGGCCGCCAGGCCGTCTCTGCAGAACCTCTCAAAGGGCAGCGAGCGTTATATAGATATCGGTGCCCATCTAGATTTGAATGAATGTCCGGCCGGGATGATCAAGGCCCACGACCGAACGCCCGGCGCGCGCGCGCTCGACAGGCGCGGCCCTCATCAGAATGCCGACCAGCTTGAACACCGGCGCGACGAGCGCCCTGAAGCAAAGAAAGGGCAGGCGTGCCCTCTCTCCGAACATCGCCAGAGCGATGCCGGGAAGAACAGGACCTGGAGAATGTCGGAGCGGGTTGCGACTCGGCGGAACTGCTTGAGCTTGGAGAAGCAGCACTCGACGAGATGACGCGGGCATGGAGGTGCCTGTCGAGTGGATAGTTGAGTGAGCGTGATGGATTGTTGGGTATGACAGCAACCGGATCTTGGCGGCGATGGCTTGGCGGAAATAGTCGGCGTCATAGGCGGTGTCGGCCATGACACACGTCGGCGGACAGTCCTTCGATCAAGGCTGCGGCTTGCGGCGCATCGCCATTTTTGCCCTGCAGTAAGCGTGAACCGCACAGGGACCCCAATCCGCGAACGGCCATTGGTGCTCAAGCCGCCGCGGGAGCGACCAAGGGCTTGATTTTCAGGTCCTTTTTTGGCCCCAGCCGCATGTTGGTGGGCTCGGACGATGGTGGAATCGATGATTAGATATTCGAAGTCCGGATCATCGGACATCGAGATGCGCCACCAGATACTGTTGAGCTGCCTCCTCGCGCGCGATGTTCGTGCTCGCCGCACCGCCCGCGAGCCACAATAAGTTTGTCCCGCCCCTTACAATAATTCATCAAGGCGTCGACCTCGGCAATCACCAGATCGGGCGTGATGTCGAACTTGCAGCGGACTTTGATCGGACAGCGCCGCACTTTGTCCAGACCACATCCGCGACATTCAATAACGCTCATAAGCATGCTGACCAGGGGACCACGAAACCCCCAAATTTCCGGTAGATGTGACGCGGTGAAGATGCCGACAGTAGGGCGGCCAAGCTGGGCAGCGACATGCCCGGTGCCTGAATTGTTCGACACCACGAGCGCGGCCGAATTCATGAGATGATTGAATTCCAATTCTGACAAGTCGACAGCCGTTCGAATCTCCGCGGCTCCACGGCCGCGAGCTGTCATCGCGACCTCCTCAAGCGCTTCCCGGCTTTCGCCACGGCCGACGAGAACCACCTCACCGCGGGCAGAAAGAGCAGCGACAAGTTTGCCAAAATTTTCAATCGGCCAATCGCGCAGGCTGGAATTCGAAAACGGAGCCACGACGATCGGGGACTTGCCTTCTGTCGTACTCTGTCGGCGGCCCGCTTCACTTTCTCCGTCAAAATAGGCGGCTGCCTTTGCGACCAGAAAGAGGAGGATTTCCGACACATGCTGAAGACGTACGTGCTTACGGTCAACGAACCAATCAAGCCATCTGCGAGGGACTCTGTTGGCGATCCCTAATTTTTGGGCGAGCTTGTAGAAGATGGTTCTACGCAATTTCAGATCGAATGGGGCTATCGCAATATCGATCTGATGCATGCCGTAAGGATCAACTATCGCCGCACGATGCCTGGCGGGGACTTCCAGCAAAATGGGCCTTGTCTCATCCGGAACACGCATATCAATGGCAAGATCAAACTCACCGGTCAGCAGCGGCCGTATGTCGGCCGCTTTTTTGCGCGTTTCGACCTTCGGGTTGCGAGGAAAGAAATCAAAAGCAACGTAATCGTCGGCGAGGTCGAACTGTTTTGCAGTCTCGATGTTCCAGCTTCCGACCACCAGCGTAATGTGGGCATGCGCAAAGCGCTGACGCAGGTCCTTCAGGGGCGCTAGAGACATCCAAAAGTCCCCGACATGATCAAGCTTAAGCGCCAAAATTCTCATCTTGGCGCTTGACTGTTCCGGCTCTTCCCAGCTGCGGTATACAACTTGATTGCTGTCGTGCTTTGTAAAGTATCCCATTGCCATTCCGAAGATTATACGGATAACACTGCTAGCCCAGTGATGTCTGTGTAGGTTGGAGTGCTTCCCGTCTTATCCGCATGAACGAATTAAGCGGCAAAGACTCTGAAATGACTGGTAATTTTGCAGTGTTCGCGGCTGCGAGTGAAAGAGGAGTTCCGGCGTTCGGCCCGGTCAGTCGGGAAAGCTTTGCCGACCGGCGAGGGCAATCACGGGCGGAAAGATGGGCTGCCGGACTTCTTTGCGGGAAAGGGCAGGTGCGGTAGGCCCGGGTGACGCTGGCCGTTCAACCGTTCTGAGAGCTAAGACTCTCCGCTAATTACACCTGCGTGAAAAAGAGGTCTGAGTTCGAAATCGTCGGCCTGCTGCAACTCATTCCCAGGACAATTTCCAGCGCACGTCTGAGCTCATCCAAAGATTTTCCCCTTTCGGGTCCCTTTTCAAGCGACAGAGGCAACGGATGATCGGTGCGTGTCCGGTGCTCTTGTCAATGCGAGATTCCGGAAGGTTGATCAAATAGTTTGTTTCGATAAAGCGCATCCATGCCATGGATAGTGGATGCGGACCGGGACCACACCGCTTAACTGATGACGATGCCGGCCTCGGCACTTTCTAGTCTAGGGCATCGAGGATGACTAGCCAAAAGGGCCTTTGAAGCGGCGCTCGGCAAACGCTTTCAGGCTCTTTTCCAGATGCTTGCTGATGGCTGAGATGAAAGCGGTCGAGAAGGCGTGACCGCAGGGCACTTCGGGGGACTTTCAGGAATTCTGTGCGCGAGGCCGATTTCGTCATTGGCTGACCAACCTTCGCCGAAGACGGCGAACTGGGTCTTGGCCTCGAACCATTAGCGCGGCGGTCGTTTTCATTCCTCGGCGGCGTGGTTCAGGACCAAGTATAACGTTCCCGGCGGCGGCGTCGCGCTGCTGCGCGCTTCGCTGGCCATCACCGTCAGCGGCGCCAACTCCGACCAGACCGCCGGCATCGCCATCGTGCGTCGCGCGCTGCAGGCTCCGGCTCGCCAGATCGCGGCCAACGCCGGTGCGGAAGCATCGATCGTTGCCGGCAAGATCCTCGAGAACAAGGGCCCGACCTTCGGCTTCAACGCCCAGACCGGCGAATATGGCGACATGATCGCCATGGGTATCGTCGATCCGGTCAAGGTCGTGCGCACGGCTCTCCAGGACGCGGCCTCGGTCGCCGGCCTGCTGGTCACCACCGAAGCCATGATCTCGGAGGCTCCGAAGAAGGAGCCGGCTGGCGGCGGCATGCCTGGCGGCATGGGCGTCATGGGTGGAATGGACTTTTAATCCAGCCGATCTGGCTTCACATACGCGAAAGGGCGGCAGCGATGCCGCCCTTTTCTTTGAAGTCGGATCCGGCCGGAAATGTTCGGCGCGTACGCCGGCCGTATGGCCGTAGTAGCGATGGTCGTGAAAGCAGGACAAGGAGAGCGAGCGCGCGGGCACGGATGCGGCGGAGAGCCGCTGGCGCATCGTGGCTTCGAAGACAATCAACGTATTCGAAAACCGTTCAAGAGTATGAGGGAGCGGTGGCGAAACCGTGCAATCAGCCTAGATTCGCGCCACCCCCAAGTCGCCGAGAGCATGAGGCAGCAGCGACCGCTTGTCGTCGAGATCAACAGAAGCGTGGGCTCGTGAAGCGGCCACAGTCAATCTGGGCCGGCATCGACCTGACTGCCATCCCGAACGATATATAACGGTCGCAGCGGTGGCCAGAACGACTATCGGCATAGCGTCCGGCCGTTTTTCGCCAGCACGAATGCGGCAGCTCCATTGCGATCGCGGCAATTCGGATCGGCACGGGGCGCCGCTCCGACCCTCAGGGCTGTCCCGGTCGGCACAAGCCATCGCTCAGCGGGGATCAAGCCATCGGCTTTCGGAATGACCGGCGACGCTTCGTCTCAACGATTATGCCGGTCGGGCTGTCGGCCGTATTCTTCGCCTTGAACACGGCGGTTCGCTTCGGTTTTGGTTTGGGTGGCGCTTGAGGCTCTGCCCTTGGCTCCGGCGTTTGCTTGGTTTCTTGCTTGTGCTTGCGGGCGCAAAGCAAAGCCTTGGCGGTCGCCGCGTCCGCATCCGAGACCACGCCGGCCGGCTTGCCATCGAGATCGACCCGTGCGGCGCCGGCATCCAGTCTCGCCAGGTATTTGGCCATCCTGGTATACGCCAGCAGGGCTCTCCTCAATTCATCATCAGACAGTTCGCCGTCAAGCACCCGAATGTCATGATGGATGCCGATCTTGAGCGGCCTGGGCGCTTTCGGATTGAACGCCGCAGGCCACTTGGCCGATAGATAGCGGAAAAGCTGTGCAGGCGATTTGCCTCGGCTAGCGCTCAACATCATAAGCCTCGCCCGATTTGTTTTCGTTTTCGATTCGGACCTTCCTAGCACTGATATATGCGATGATTATGGAGAAATGGGCATTCATCCCGCAGAGCAAAGCAGCAGGGCGCCTCTTCATTCGGGCAGACGAAGTTCCTGGTGGACCGAGCAGGATCGGTACCAATCACGCCGAGCCGCCCCGATCGAGTTCATAGCAGTAGGGTCGGCGGTCTCTTGCCCCATATCTCCGCCAGCCCATTGAACCTTGGCAGCGTATCTGAAACGCCAGCAGCGAAAAGACTCGGCGGCCTCCGCCGTGCGCCCGTCGGCGAGTAGGACGCCGAAAGCGTCGCGGCTCCCCTCACCCGTTCGGCCGTTCCGTTCTACCAGGCGAGCGTCTCGTAGCGCGAAAGCTGCTCACGCGACCGTTTCGCGATCTCGGCCGGATCGACGCCGTCCTGGGACAGGAAACCATGCGGATGGCAGGCAAAACGGTTTCGCCGCAGTCCGGCGTCGATCACGAGAACCCGGCGTCGGGCGCGGAGCAATCTGCAGGGCGGCGGCCATTCCGGAATAGCTGCCGCCGATGACGATGATGGAACCTTCAGCCAGGGCAGCTCAATTCGATGGTTGTGAGCGAACGCTTCGGGCCCCATTCGATTGCCCGACTCGGCTCATGCCGGGACGGGCTGTATTCTGAGGATGTTTGCGCCATGTTCATGGTGGCCACCAGGAGATCGCCTCAGAAGCGGCGCTCAATCGGAAACATTAGCACCTCCGCGTCTTGTCGCGGCTGCTTGAACTCTTCGACGGCAACCGTCTCAATTAGCAGATCCAAGGCTTCGCGCCCCCTCCGACTCATCGGGTCATCGCCACGCAGGTAATGATACGCTCGATCTAAATGCACTCGCGCGGCGGAAAAATCGCTTGTCATATGACCCTCTCAGTTGCCGCCCGCGCTGGCCGTCTACGAGGTGAGGGTCGCGCAATCGTCAATATCCACAGACGGATTTGATTTAAATTGCGGATGATCTGAGAGAAATCCGGACCCCGGCTTGTCTTATGCGAGAGCCCCTTGCTGGACGTCGCCGGCCCGGCTCGGTTGGCTCTGCAATAGGGGTTTCGTTGTGTGCGCCGTCATGAAATGTCGCACGTTTTACGCTATGATCGGATTGAACCTCGCATCGGCCGCTACCGCTATGTTCGGTCGGCAGCCGATACCGGGAAAAGTGCTCCTCCGCGAATGACCTGACCAACGTGGAAGCATGGGTCCTACCTCGTGCAGGAGATTGTCGCTGGCGAGTTTTGGAATGGCCGCAGAAACGCCGCAGCTTGCATGAAACAGCTCCTTCGCGCGAGCTAACAAGCACACGACAGCCGTCAGCCGACAAGCGTGGCGCGCAATGCCTTTGCCGGGTTTGCCAAGCGAGCCCTGCCAATGTGTCCCCAGCATCATCCATAAGCCGTCCCGAGTTTCTGGCCGGTCGAGCGATCGCACGCGCAGGCATCCTGTTCTCCTGTCTCGCGCCGCTCGCGCGGGCCGTATATGCTACGGTCCCGGCACCAAAGAAAAACCTGCTCGAGCATGGCGCCAACCGATTGCCCGGTCGGACACAGTTCGCCAGCGATCCACAATGTCAGCTCTTCCCGATCGGGCCGTTTCAGGCGCCGTAAGCCGAGATACTGCAAAATCTCGGCACAATGCCGGCGCGCAGTCCGACCGGAGAAATCATACTGGTTCACGGCGTCACATTCGACGCCAAGCTGCTCAGCCAGCCAGGAAACGCTGTCGGTCGGGATCGAGGCGTGGTCCTGTACAAAGAAGCCGTGTGCGGCGAAGTAATAAGCTGAACCGCCAATCCCAGTAGCGCCGGGGCCGGCTTGCCGTTCACAAATCCATGTCGGAAAAGCTCAGGCTCCAACGCCCGATAAAATCCTCATTCGAAATACTCAAACCCATCAGCCTACTCCATAATTCGGAGCAGACTGTCATTCCCCGCAATTAGCGGGACAATTTTCCCACAACGTTCTTCAACTTGGCCAAAATCCCAGCTTCGAGCCGACAGGGCCAGGATCTGCTGCAGCGGCTGTTCCCGGGGCATGCCGGAGCCTGCTGCGCGAGCTGGGACCGTGAGAACAAGCACGAGCGCGGCGGTCCAAAGAAAGCGAAGCTTCTTGCACATGAATTAGCCCTTTCAAAACTGCTGAAGTTGCGGGAGCGTCAGTTGGGTGACGGCTTAATCGCCGCTGCCCTCTGACCGCTGGACCATGGTTCGTCCGGTTTGACGAACCGACTTTTCAAGACCGGTCGGCTGAGTAGCCAAGTCGCCTGCCGCCATCGAGACCGGCAACTGCAACGCAGAAGGACGAAGCCGACGTCACACATCCATTTCGTAAATGTTTCTATCGAATAAATCTATTTTTCCAATTGTCTGATGAGGAATATGAACTCGCCAGGTGGCGTGGGGGCTGTATCAGAAGGAGTGTTTGCGATGGAAAAGTTTATCCAGGGTGGTCCGAGGGGAGGAAAAACCGTCTTCGGCAGAGACCGCGATGATGATATACTTGGTTCCGATGGCGGTGACTGGCTCGAAGGTCGTGGCGGCGGTGACCGGATCTTGGCCGGCCAGGGTAGTGACCGAGCCATCGGCGGCGAGGGCAATGACCGAATCTTCGGCGAACAGGGCCCTGACCATCTCTCCGGCGACAACGGCCGCTACGAACCGCGAATCGTCGGTCAGGACAATGACGAGATCGACGGCGGTCCCGGCGACGATTTCATCTACGTAGGTGACGGCAGGGACTATCTGAGAGGCGGGGCCGATAATGACACTTTCGTGTTCCAGTTCCACGATCCAATTCTGGATATTGAGCCTTGGCCTGGGGAGCCTGAGGGGCCTGGGGGAGACTTGGAAGGAACCGGTGTTCCTGACATCACTACTATCAAAGATTTCGATCCGAAGGAGGATACCTTCGCCTTCGACGCCGTGGGCCTCTACAACGATGGTTTTGGCGCAAACTTCATCAATAACGCCAGCTCAGAGTCTGGCTACCCGGTGAGCAGCTTCTACAGCGGTGCGGCCTCGGATGCGAAGGGCGAGCACGTCGTGGTGATCACCGACAAATCTTTCACCTCTGCCTCTGACGCCGCGAATGCCATCTCCGGCGAAACCGTCGGCGACATCATCGTCTACCACGACGGCAGAACGGGACTCGCGAGTCTGGCCTATGTCACCGCCGAGAACCAGGCGGAGGACTTCACCCACCTGGGCGGTGTGGACAGTTTGGCCGACCTGGCCGGGCTGGGCCTGACAGCCTCGGACTTTACCTTCGTCTGATTCGGAAAGTCCATACGGGACGCGCGCGCCCCCCACGTGGGGGCGCATTCCTTTCCACTACTTGCCGTTGGCCGTGGGCGCAGCGTGTCCAGTTTGATAAAGGGCTGCTGGTCGTAGACCGTACTGAAGGTAAAATATTCAGGCGGTGAGGCTGTTCGGGCCCTCACGGCAGGCGCGGAGCACTGATCGCTGAGAGCGAGCCGATGCGATCAGTGTCGCTGCCCCTTCGGCGAGCACTACGCGTGCTGTGCTAACAGTTTAACGGAGGCATCCCTGAGCAACCATCCCTCGAATATTTCAGCTTTGAGACCTTCCGGTCTGACTTCCACCATTGGGGGAATTTTGTTGATAAGCGGCGTGGTCAATGTGCTTGCGCTGACCTCGCCGCTGTTCATGCTGCAGGTCTATGACCGCGTTCTGGCAAGTGGCAGCGTACCGACGCTGGTGGGGCTCGCCGTGCTTGCTGCTGGGCTTTGTGCGTTCCAATGCCTGCTCGCAGTTCTGCGCGCCCGCGTGCTGCTGCGGATCGGCGAGCGTTTCGACGGACAGTTTTCCGGACGCATTCACGATGCTATCGTTCTGCTTCCGCTTTCAATGCGCATGCCGGGCGACGGCTTGCAGCCGCTTCGCGATCTCGACAATGTTCGCGGATTCCTATGTGGAAAAGGTCCGACGGCCTTTTTTGATCTGCCATGGATGCCGCTTTATCTTGGCATTTGCTTCCTCTTTCATTTCTGGATCGGCGTGACGGTGACTATCGGAGCGGTCGTTCTGATATCTATGACATTTCTTACCAATGCTCTCTCGCAACGGCCGACACGCGATACAACAGCCCACAACATAGTACGTCATCGCCTGTTGGAAGCAGGGCGCCGCAATGCCGAGGTCGTGCAGGCGTTTGGTCTCGGAAAGCGAATCGCTGCCCGATGGCACCAAGCCAATGCCAAGTATTTGGCCGCCAGCCGGAAAGCCGGGGACGTGGCAAGTGGGCTCGGCGGCATTTCAAGCTCGCTGCGTGTGATGCTGCAATCGGCCGTCCTTGCCTTGGGCGCATACCTTGTCATCAGGCAGGAGGCTACGGGTGGGGTCATGATTGCCAGCTCGATCATGATGGGGCGTGCGCTGGCTCCGGTCGATCTGGCCACTTCAAACTGGAGACCCTTCCTCATGGCGCGCCAGAGCTGGGCGCGGCTGGAGGACCTCCTGGCAAAGATCCCCGAAACTGCTCCTGTCATGCCTATGCCTGCACCTGAACGCGAACTGCGCGTCGAAAGCGTGACAATCTTTCCGCCCGGCGAAAGGAAGCCGACCGTGACCGGCCTTGCGTTTGCCATTCAGGCGGGAAGCGCACTGGGCGTCATCGGCGCATCGGGTTCCGGCAAGTCGACGCTCTCGCGCGCCCTTGTCGGCGCATGGGCCCCGGCCGCCGGAAAGGTTCGCATCGACGGCGCAAGCCTCGATCAATGGGACCGGGAAGCACTGGGCCGTCATATCGGGTATCTGCCGCAAGGCGTTGAACTGTTCGACGGCACCATTGCCGAAAACATCGCTCGTTTTGAAGATAGTCCTGACCCTGACGCTATTGTCGCCGCAGCGAAGGCCGCAGGGACCCACGAGCTCATCCTCCGATTTGAGTACGGTTACGAAACTCCGATCGGTGAGGCCGGATCAGCACTTTCCGCCGGGCAGCGTCAGCGCATCGGTCTTGCCCGTGCTCTCTATCGCGACCCTTTCCTTGTCGTGCTCGATGAACCTAATGCCAATCTCGATGCGGAAGGCGAGGCCGCCGTCATTGAGGCGATCGCCTCCGTGCGCGAGCGGAAGGGCATTGCGGTTGTCGTCGCCCATCGGCGGAGCGCCCTGCGTGCAGTGGATTACGTGTTGACTATGGACGGTGGGCGGCAGAGGGCCTTCGGTCCGCGTGATGAAGCGCTGTCCAAGGTCCTGAAAGGGGCAGCGACGACACCAGGCATGCGTCAAGGCGCACAAGTCTTCACACGATGAAAGGGGAGTGCTGATATGGTGGCCCCGATGTCCGGCATTTATCAGAGCAATGACGTTTCCAGCTCCATTCGCCATCACCTGTTGGTGGGCCTTGTGGCCAGCGTGATCGTTGTCGGAGGAGCCGGAGCCTGGGCGGCCGTCACGAATCTTTCCGGCGCAGTTGTCGCATCCGGACACTTTGTTGTCGATTCCCATGTGAAGAAGGTGCAGCACCCAACTGGCGGGGTGGTGGGAGAAATCCTGGTGCGCGAAGGTGATAGAGTGAAAGCCGGCGACGTCGTCATGCGGCTCGATGCCACCCAGACGCGCGTCAATCTCGCCATCGTCACCAAGCGGCTCGATGAGCTGGCCGCCCGGCTGGCACGATTGGAAGCTGAGCGTGACGATCTGGCGGAGATCGCCTTCCCCCACTGGCTGCTCGCTCGCGGAGATGGTTCGGACGCAGCTGCGGCAATACACAACGAGACGCGGCTGTTCGAATTTCGTAGACAATCCCGCGAAGGAAAACAGGCCCAGCTAGCGGAGCGCATTGCTCAATGTCAGCACGAGATCGAGGGACTCAAGGAGCAGGAAATTGCCTACGAGAAAGGCATCGAGATTCTCCAAAAGGAAATTGCTGCCCTCAGTGGGCTGCGCGAACAAGGCATTGTCTCGGACCAACGCTTGAATAGCCTTAAGACGCAGGTTGCCACTTTCGGCGGCGAACGCGGTGAGAAGATTGCCTATCAGGCACAGACGGCAGGCCGCATAACTGAAACGCGCCTGCAGATCCTGCAGGTCGATCAGGATCTCAAGACGGAAGTCGGCCAAGAGCTCAGAGAGGTTCAGGCGCAGATAGGGGAATATGTTGAGCGCAAGGTGGCGGCTGAAGACGAACTGCGACGAATCGATATTGTCGCGCCTCAGTCAGGCATCGTTCAACAACTCGCAGTTCATACGGTCGGCGGAGTGATCACGCCCGCCGATCCGATCATGCTAATTGTGCCCGAAGGCGACGATCTGACGCTAGAAGTGCGGATCAACCCGAAGGACATCGACCAAATCCAGCTCCTTCACAAGGCTGTGCTGCGGATGTCAGCCTTCAATCTGAGAACCACGCCTGAATTGAATGGATATGTAAGCGGGATCGCAGCCGATCTGGTGACGGACGAAAAAAGCGGCATTTCCTATTACCTGGTGAGTCTCTCAATCCCGCATGCGGAACTGACGAAACTCAAGGACCTGACGCTCGTGCCTGGCATGCCGGCCGAAGCGATGGTCCAGACGGGCGAGCGTACGGCGCTTTCCTATCTTGTGAAGCCGCTGTCCGACCAAATCAGTCGCGCATTCCGCGAGGAATAGAAAATAGGCATTTTCGCCGTTGAACTCATTATTTTGCGAAACGTTGAATCTGGAGGGTTCTGTGTAGTCGCGAGCCCGATTGGGTGGGCACGCACGGGTCGCGACTACATTGAAGCCTGATTGAGCTGAACCGCGGGATGGCGGGCGGGGCTATGGGGATTTAGGGCTCGACAGTGTGTCCGAGGCGCCGGAGCGGGCTCGCCGATCGCTCTGGGGCAGTCGCCCGTCGTCGCGGTGCAGGACCATCTGCGACGCGAGAGACGGCGCCATTGGGTCGTTGACGCTGAGGTGCAGCGTTGCTGGCGACAACTAGGCTGCGACTTTGACTAGCGGCGCGCAAAGGCCCGGCAGCGACTGTAGCAGACGCCGGGATGGACGGGGCGAGCGTGTCGGTAGGCAGCGTATCATGAGGTGTCTGGCCAGATCGGGGCCTTGCGCGGGATCGGGCCGAGCGAGGCCATGGCGCCGCCGCAGCCCGGACAGATGTCCAGGGAGCGCCCTGTGAGACAGCGATAACGCTGGCGATAGTCGGCGGTCGGGTCCGGCGTCAGCGGCATGGGCGCCACCAGAAGAAGACGGCACTGGGCGAGGTTGGCGACGCGGTGGCCGTTGGCGAGGAGGCCGTAATGGCGGATGCGATGGAATCCGTCTGGAAGGGCGTGCAGCAGGAAGCGCCGGATGAACTCGTCGGCGCTTAAGGTCATGAGCTTGTGCTTGGACTTGTCGTGGTGGCGATAGTCCTTCCAGCGGAAGCTGACCTTTCCGTGGTCCAGGCTCACGAGGCGGCTGTTGGCGATGGCGACGCGATGGGTGTAGCGGCCCAGATAGGCGAGGACCTGTTCGGGACCGCCGAACGGGGGCTTGGCGTAGACGACCCATTCGATCCGCTTCAGTCCAGCCAGTTGGGCGCAGAAAGTGGCAGGGTCGGCCAGGCTGGCGAGATCGCTGAAGAAGCGAAGCTGGCCGGCGTCGAAGGCGTCCCGCAGGCGCTCCAGGAATAGCCGCCTGAACAGGCGCGACAGAACCCGCACGGGCAGGAAAAATCCCGGCCGGCAGGCGATCCATCGCCGGTCCCCGGCCTTCCCCGGGGCAGGCTCGAGCGACAGGCCACCGCCCGGCACGACGCAGTGGACATGCGGATGATGGTGGAGATTTTGACCCCAGGTATGAAGCACGGCGACCATGCCGATCTCGGCGCCCAGATGCCTGGGATCGGCCGCCGCCACCCTCAAGGCTTCGGATGCGGCCTTGAACAGGATCGCATAGACCGCCGCCTTGTTCTGGAAGGCGATCTCAGCGATCTGGGCCGGGACGGTGAAGACCACGTGGAAGTATGGGACCGGCAGCAGCTCAGCCTGCCGCTCGGCCAGCCACTGGGCGCGGGCTAGGCCTTGGCACTCACATGGGCGAACTCGGGTCAACCGGATTGTGTACGGCTTACGGCTTCATGGATTCTCTCCTCGTGTTGTTACGGATCCGAGGTTGAGCCTGTTTCCAATTCGAGCATTTCTGGCTCGGTTGAAACTCACATACGGTCGCCGCCTCGCGGCGGCTGCACCCTTATCCCGCATACGGCGGCTAGGCTCAGGGGGACGTGACCATTCTTAGGGGCGGTTGTTGAGACCATATGCCAGGCCGGTTCGTCCACCTGGATCCGCCGGGGCTGATCAGGCCCCGTCAGATGGCGAAAGAGGCTTAGTTGGCTTCAGATCAGGCCGGCTTTATGATGGCGCCCTCCATCACCACACCGGCGGTCGCATACTGCCACAGTGCGACCAGCAGTTTACGCGCCAAGGCGACGATCAGCGGCTTACGCAGCCGCCCGCCGTTGCGCTCGACCCGCTGTTTGAACCACTGGCTGAGGGCCGAGTTTGGTTGGTGTCGCAGCCACAGCCAGGCCATCTGCACCATCGTTCCTCTCAGCCGCGGATTGCCCGCTTTTGAGACGCCCTGCTCGTGATCGACAGAACCGCTCTGCCAGGGCGTTGGCGCAAGCCCGGCGTAGGCCGCAAGCTGCCTTCGATTGTCGAAGTGACGATAAAGACCTTCAGACCAGAGTACGTTGGCGAACTCAGCGCCCACACCCTTCAGATGCAGCAGTCTAACCACCGGCGCCGGGTCGTTCGCCTTGGCCCGATCCAACAGCAGATCGTCGCGCGCCGCCTCGACCTTTTGCAACTGCTCCAGGATTAGCTCAAGCCGGTCGAGCTCACGCACAACCTGTGCCTTCAGGTGGAAAGGTAAGGCGCGACCGTCACCCGTTTGCAGACCCTCGAGCCTGGCGCGCCGGTCGCGACGCAGCGGCTCATAGTCACCGACACCCTGGGCGAACAGCAGCCCCTTGATCCGGTTGACGTGCTCCACCCGCTCGGCGATCAGCGTCTTGCGCTCCCGGCAGATTCGGCGGCGATCCTCTTCCTCGGGGCTCGGCGGCTTGACCATGGAGCAGACCCGCGGCTCGCCGCGCTTGTAAGCCAGCAAGGTCCGTACCAGGGTCTCGCCGTCGATCTTATCGGTCTTCGCCCGCCGGCGTCGCCGAGACACCAGGATCGAGGCGGCGTCGACCACGTGGCTCTCGATCGCTTCGCCCTGAAGCACCCGATGGATCCAGAAGCCGTCTAGTCCAGCCTCCTGGATGACAATAATCCGGAAGCGCTCGCCGGTTCGTGCCCGAGCCTTTTCCTGGAGTGTCGCAAACAGCTCCAGGAGTCCCGCAACGTCCCCGCCCCGCAGAGAATGCTTGGACATCTTCTCCCCGCCACCCGGCGACAGTGAAGTGATCAGCCAACTTGATCGAGACAGTTCCATCGAAACAAAGATCGCGCCAAGATCGATGCGGATAGCGGCCTGTTCCGGCCGATTTGCAACCTGTTGCATTGTCGTCTCCAGAATGAGTGGGTTTAGCAACGCCATTCTGCCTGACGGCAGGTCGCTATCCACCAGCCCATAGGATCTTAGGGCAGTGGCGGTTGCGGCAGTTATAGGCTTGCCGCACGAGGCCGCAGTCGGTGCAGTGTTCGGCGTGACCGCCCAAGGCCGCGGTCCGGCACGCCTCCACCGCGGCCATGACCCGCCGCTCGACACGCCCGAGATGGCCGGCATGGTCGCGGCGATAATCAGCCCCGTGACGGTGGAATACATCCGCCACTTCCAGATCCGGGCGCATGGCGCGCGGCTCAGCCGGGCGGCGTAATCTCCATGTGGAGTTGGTCAAAAGGACTGGCGGTCCGGCCGATCACAGCCGTTGAGACCTGGGCGTATAGTGTCGTCGTCGCCAGGCTGCGATGGCCCAGCAGGACCTGAATGATCCTTATGTCCGTGCCGGCTTCCAAAAGGTGGGTGGCGAAGCTGTGGCGAAGGGTGTGCACCGTCACCCGCTTCTCAACGCCCAGGAACTCGCAGGCTGCTCGACAGGCGATCCCCAAGGTCTGTGGATGGATCGGGCCGCGGCCATCGCGCCGGGGAAACAGCCATCGTCCCGGCTTGGTCAACCGCCAATAGACGCGCAAAATCTCCAGCAGCTGCGGCGACAGCATCACATAGCGGTCCTTGCCGCCCTTGCCTTGCTCGATGCGAATGATCATCCGGCTGCTATCGATGTCCGTCACCTGCAGACGCGCCGCCTCCGCGGCGCGTAAGCCCACCGCATAGGTGGTCATCAGAGCGACCCGGTTCCTCGTCCCCTTCACGGCCTGCAGAAAGCCGACCACCTCATCGGCGCTCAGCACGACCGGCAACTTGCGCGGCGTCCGGGCGTAAGCGATCCGCTCAGGCAGATCAGATCGACCCAGCGTCACGCCGTAGAAGAAACGCAAGGCGCAAACCGTCTGGTTCAACGCGCCCCACGAGACCCTTCGGCCCACCAAGTGGGCCTGATAGGCGCGCACCTCTTCGTATCCCAGTTGATCGGGTGATCGTCCAAAAAATCGACTGAACTTCGCCACGTGATGCACGTAGGATCGCTGGGTCTCCGGTGACAAATTGCGGATCGTCAGATCTTCAATCATCCGCTGACGCAGAGGGCTTATCTGGGCCATCTCGGGTTCTCCTGTCTGGAAGGTTGGCTCGACACCAAATCTTCTCAGTCAGGGGCCTCCTCAGGCCAGACCCGCGCATCAGCTACCGCGGCAGCGGTTTAGTTCAATCAGATCATTGCTGATTTGGGAATCCTACGACTCCTACAAATCCCATCCCGCTCTAGCAGACACAACACAGGAGAAAGACACATGGCACTAGTCAGTGGCAGAGACTCCAACGATCACTTGCATGGGACGCCCGATGAGGACTTGATCCGAGACAGCCAGAACAGGAACGATCTGCACCCGCCACGCGCCTTGGCGAGCGCGAGAAGATACGTATCCGTGACCTGTGCCGAGGTCAGGATTTTCGCTGCATCGATGCCGCCGGAGCCAACCAGGCGCACATCGTCGGGCCAGAAGCTGTGCCCGTGCGGAGCCCGCAACTTGGTAACGATTTGCGCAACGACGGCGGGCGAGCCGGCGAATTGGGATACCTTTGGTTGCCGACGATGCGCAGGACGCCATTCTCGGTAAAGGGACACGTAGCCCATGCGGCGTTACCGGTCTGTTCGAACCAGCCATGCGCGTCGTCATGGGCGACATGACCAGGATCGATCAGTGCGATCAGGACATTGACATCGAGCAGGAACATCAATGCAGTTCGTCTCGCAAGGCATTGGCCGTCTCAAGCGTGACAGGAGGTGCATCCGGCCGAGGCGACAGTAGAGGAATGCCGTTGCGCTCGCCGCCGGCTTGAGGCCGACGCAGCGAGCGCCGGGCGAGATCGGTGATGACCTCGCCAAGGCTGCGATCCTGCTGCCGGGCGATGGCCTTGGCCGCGACCAGGACGTCGTCATCGATAGCGAGTGTGGTTCTCATATCGCGCTCCTTAGCATGGCATGCATCAATCATTACGCATCAAATAGCAGAGAACGGGATACTCAACCGCAACGTCAATCCCCGACACCGCGCTCCCGCAACGTTGTTCGCTTGGCCAAAATCGCAGTTTCGGGTCGGCTGGACCAAATTCGGCAATCTGCCCAAGATACACGCGTCTAAATAGAGTCCACCCCATTCACAAAACCGGCTCCGTGGAGTAGTGGGAACGCAGAGAAATCTCCGGTCGCAGCCTTACCCGGTCAAAACAAGGACTCAAACCATGAATGCCCTCGTCATCTGCTCCGGCGGATTGGACTCTGTTTCGCTCGCTCACAAGGTGGCGACCGAGCAGAAACTCATTGGCCTGCTTTCGTTCGATTACGGCCAGAGGCACAAAAAGGAACTCGGCTTTGCCGCTATCTGCGCCAAGCGGCTGGGTGTTCCGCACCAGATCGTCGATATCCGCGATGTTGGCCGGAACCTGAGCGGCTCGGCGCTGACTGATAATGTGGACGTGCCCGACGGGCACTATGCCGAAGACTCCATGAGGATCACGGTGGTGCCGAATAGGAACGCCATCATGCTGGCCATCGCCTTCGGGGTTGCCGCCGCGCAGAAGGCCGATGCGGTGGCCACTGCCGTCCACGGCGGAGATCATTTCATCTATCCCGATTGCCGGCCCGCTTTTATCGACGCCTTTCAGACGATGCAGAACCATGCGCTCGCAGGCTACGCCGATATCCGCCTGTACGCTCCGTATGTGAATATGTCGAAGGCCGACATCGTCAGCGAGGGGGCAAAGTACGCCACACCGTTCGAGGCGACGTGGTCCTGCTACAAAGGTGGCGCACGCCATTGCGGTCGCTGCGGGACATGCGTCGAACGGCGCGAAGCATTCGATCTGGCCGGCATTGCCGACCCGACGGATTATGAGGACGCAGCCTTCTGGCTACAGGCCATCCGGATAAGGAGCGCGTGATGTTCCGCATCACCAAAGAGTTCCACTTCTCGGCCTCGCATCAACTCACCTCCTTGCCACCCGGTCATCAGTGCGCGCGCCTGCACGGCCACAACTACATCGTCGTAGTGGAGCTTTCGGGTGGCGAACTGGACGAACACGGCTTTGTGCGCGACTACCAAGATCTGGCGGCGTTCAAGCACTACATCGATGGGACGTTCGACCATCGGCATCTTAACGACGTGCTGGGGCATGACCATGCCACAGCGGAATGTCTGGCCAGGCACTTCTACGACTGGTGCAAGGTGCGGCTACCCGAAACCTCCGCCGTGCGGGTGAGCGAGACGCCGAAAACCTGGGCGGAATACCGACCATGACTTGCGGGTTGCATCCTCGAATCCGCGTGAGCGAGATTTTTGGCCCGACCATTCAGGGCGAAGGCATGCTGATCGGCTTACCGACGGTGTTCGTAAGAACAGGCGGGTGTGATTATCGCTGCTCCTGGTGCGACAGCTTGCATGCGGTGGACAGTCGCTTCCGCCATGAATGGCAGATGATGTCTCCTGACGCGGTCTGGCGAAAGGTCGCTTCGCTTTCCGGCGATCAGCCTGTGATGGTGTCGCTGTCGGGTGGGAATCCGGCCATCCAACCGCTTGGCCAGTTGATCGACCGAGGGCATGGTGAGGGCTACCGCTTTGCATTGGAGACCCAGGGCTCGGTGCCTAAGGAATGGTTCGCAGATCTCGACGTGCTGGTGCTAAGCCCCAAGCCGCCCTCAAGCGAAATGACGACAGATTGGGCCGTGTTCGACACCTGCATCGAGGCGGCCCAGGATAAGCCGCAGATGGCGCTCAAGCTCGTCGTCTTCGACGATGATGATTTTGCTTATGCCAAAGACGCCGCGGCGCGCTACCCACACTTACCCGTCTATCTGCAACCCGGCAATCACACGCCGCCGCGTCCCGGCGACGAAGACGCGTTCATCGACATGGTCGGAGTGATGAAGCGCATGGAATGGCTGGTCGAAAAGGTGACCCGCGACAGGTGGTGGCAGGCGCGTGTACTGCCGCAGCTTCATGTTCTGCTTTGGGGAAACAGACAGGGCGTCTAAGCCCACACTGGCCAGTGTTTCGTTGGCAGCATGGATATCTGCCAGGGCGACGATGAACCGCTTCCGTAGGGGGTTGCGACTTGGTTTGGCACGTGTTGCCCGCCTAACTGCAGAACAACGAATGCCGGTTCCCATCACCCGCAATTCTCATGGGCGACTTAGCTCAAGCCCAAGCTCGCCAAGCCTTTTAGGACGGCCTCTCAAGGGCGATCTTACTGTACTGATGATATGAGACGCTGCTGGAGCTCGGGCGCAAGCCCTCCAATGCTCCAAGGCCCCGAGGCGGGATGCTCAGGGTCTCCAGCCCCCCGGCGAGGGCGACGAGACGCTGCTGGAGCCCGGGCGCGAGTCCTGCCAAGTTCGCGCCGATCTGTTCCAGGGCCCAGTTGCCCTCCGGGGGATCAATCAGCCCTCGACCACCGCGACGAGTTGTGCCTGCTGACTCGGGTGACGCAATTGAAATTCAACGCGAGTGTTTGGATCACGTCGGATATATCAGCGCGGCAAAGGGTTTCTCGTCATCATGGTGTCGAATCAACCTATTCCAGATGGCCTGAACTCGGATAGCCCGTTGATACCTTTTTCCAAGCGCCTGGGTTTCCTTGGCGACGTCACGCAGCTTGGGATTTGACTGCGACAATATGAGGAGATCGATGGGGCTGAGCCGCTCAGCAATCTCGCCGACTACCGCGAGCGGTAGATGCGTAATCCCCGTAGGCGTAGACGGTCGAGCGGAAGTGAAGCCGGAGTGTCATGCAAAAGATCGCACATTTGCAGGCGTAAAATGGGCGAAGCCATGAACGAGCTCAAGACACGGCTGTTACCTCATGTCCGATCCAACACCCATCCCGTCTTTGACGCTCTCCTTGATGTAGTCAGCGATGGCGGGTTCCGGTTACACTCGATCGCGTGCTCTTTTCACCGCCAATTCAAGCGCTTGGCTCAAAGGCACCGCCTTGGAGAATAGGAAGCCCTGAGCGGTTCTGCAGCCAAGCTTGTGCAGAATTTGCCGGTCTGCCTCTGTTTCGACGCCCTCGGCCATGACCTCGATCCCGAGCGTCCTACCAAGATCGATCACCGTTTTGACAAGCAGCCGGTCCTCCCGGGACCTGGCCAGTCCGCGAATGAAGCCCTGGTCTATTTTCACCTTGCGTATCCGACTGTCCTTGAGCGATGCCAACGTGGAAAAGCCGGTGCCGAAGTCATCGAGCGCGATGGAAATGCCGGCATGTGAAAGGCGTCCGAGCTTTTCATCCACTCTGTCCGGATCCACTGGGGATTCTTCGGTAATCTCGATTTCGAACATCGTTGCAGGGAGGTCTTTTGCCGCCAGACCATCCAGAACCATGTCGTCGATATCGCCGGCTTCCAGTTCACGCGGTGAAACATTCATCGCCACACGAACATCACGACGGTCAGCTTTCACCAAGCCGTCGATAAGAGCACAACAGTCGGTGAATACCGTTTGAGTTAGCAGCTGAAGCATTCCGGTTTCGCGTGCAGCAATCATGATTTCGGGTGGAGAGATGGCACCATGAATCGGATGGGACCACCTTAGCAAGGCTTCAAAACCGACCACGGCCTCGGTGTCGAGTCTTACGATGGACTGGAACCAAGGGCCCAAGCTTCGTGTCTCTATCGCCGAATGAAGGTCGCGTTCGATGGACTGGCGGCGTTGCAGTTCCCTGTCGAGTTCGGCATCGAACAGGCAAAATTCGTTCCGGCCACGACGCTTGGCCGTGTAAAGGGCGACATCCGCCCGCAGCAACATTTCCGTCAGCACCGGCCTTTCAGCTAGGTATATTCCTATAGATGCACCGATCCGGACGGACGCGACCTTAGGATAAGGGCGGGCAACTTTGGCTATGATGTTGGATGCGAGGTTACTGGGAGAAAGCGAATTTCTGAGCGAGGGAAAAAACAGCACGAACTCATCGCCGCCGATGCGGGCGAGCGTTGAGCATTCCGGCGCTTCCTCCTCTATCCGGCGGGCGATCATGGCGAGCAGTTCATCACCGGTCCTGTGACCGTAGGTATCGTTGACAGATTTGAAGCCATCTAGATCAATCAGCATTGCGACGAAGGGGCCGTCTGTGTTTTCGAACTGACCGATTGCGTGTTCGAGGCCCCGTCTGTTGAGAAGGCCCGTTAGGTGGTCCTCCCTGGAATTGCGCTCCATTTCCGCCGCAAGCCGCTCGGCCTCATGTCTCAGGCGGCTTGCTTCGCGGAAGCGAGCTTGCCCTACAAACGAGCTTCGAACCAAGCCGCCCATGAAGAGCAGAACGGTAAAAGCCAGAATATAATCTTCAAAGTTGCCTTTCGCCGACAGGCACCCCGCCGCGATGAGGAGCGGCGGCGTGATGAAGTTGGTCGCTGTCGCGGCATATGAACTGCCGTATGTAACCGCACCAGCTGAAATGCCCGCCAAAATAATCAGATGCAGCGGTGCTTGAGGTGTCGTGTATCCACCAGTGAGGACGGCAAGAAAGGACCAGGCAATCCCTGCCAGAAGAGCAAGGATGGCAAACCAGCGAAGCCGCAGCGAAACCGCTGTCAGATCGTCCTGGTGCCCCGTCTCTCTAAGTTTTAGCTGATAACGGGCGAGTGCAAGGCGGGCGGCGTTTATGGCATTGACGACCAAGAACCAGATCGCGGCGGCAAAGCCGCCGCCAGAAAGGGCCTGCACCATCAAAATCAGGCCTGATAGGATAGCGCTTATCGGCATTGACACGAAGAGACCGGCCCTCAGGTCAGCAAGCTGATCCTGAAGAATTCTGGCATCCAGCGCGTCTTCTTTGTTCAGGGCCATAGATCAGTCAGCTTGCTTCCAGGTTTCTTTCGCGGCGAAAATCTATGCAAACCCACTGAAGGGCGGGTTAACTATTCAGCGGGGTATCAGCCTTTTGGGTCGCTTAGCCAAAGAAATGTCTGCCGAGCCCCTAATCAGCGGGGCGAAGAAAGCGGCGTCAACCTGGTGTCCCGATTTTGGATTCTGCACGGCACCGCGATCTGGGAAGTGCGACACGGAGCCGCGCTGGGCGTGCAAGCGCTTGTCGACGGTTGGGCGGGGGCGATGCAAAAGGGGTTCGCGATGCTCTTCACGAGCCCTATCCCGCGTGTGCCTGTCATGAAGTGAAAGCCTTCCGAAGCGCGAATCGAGATTGAGGCTGTCATTGCTCTCGGCTAATCAGTCGGGAAGCTGCTTTTGCAAAGACGGAGGGCCGGAACGATCTCGTCCGATGGTCCGGCAAAAGGTGTTCCTATTAGTACATTCGCGCAGCTAGTAACTTAACCCATGAAGGGGGGACCACGGTTTGACCGTGACACAGTCGCTGACGATACGTCTCAAAAATCCCGAGCTATTTGACGATCTGGCCGGTGTGCCTGATCGCAATGCGGAGCAAGCCACGAGGCGTTTTTCAGTGTTCAATCCCTCAACAGGCGAGCTGTTGGCTGAGCTTCCAGATATGGATGTCCGGGACGTTTCCAGGGCAATCGACAAGGCGGAAGCTGCGCAGGAACATTGGGCGGCCCTCACCGCGCGCGAGCGCTCCGACATGTTATGGGAATGGCACCAACTGATCCTCGACCACAGCGAGGATCTTGCAGCCATTTTGACGGCTGAAATGGGTAAGCCGCTTGCAGAGGCGAAGTCTGAAATCGCCCATGCCGCAGCCTACCTCCAATGGTATGCCGAGGAGGCCAATCGCATCTATGGCGAGACGATTTCGCCGCCTTCTAACGACAGGCGTATGCTGGTAATCAAACAGCCGATCGGTGTTGTCGGCGCCATTACTCCTTGGAATTTTCCCGCCTCGATGGTGGCTCGCAAGATTTCGCCGGCGCTTGCCGCCGGCTGCGCGATTGTTCTGAAACCAGCGGAGCAAACACCGCTTGTCGCGGGTGCTATGTTCACGCTTGCCCGGATGGCAGGTTTTCCCGATGGCGTTCTAAACTTGATCTACGCATCGGAAGGCGATGCGGTTGGGCGTGAACTTTGCTCGAACCCGAAGGTCCGCAAGATCAGCTTCACTGGGTCGACCGAGGTAGGGCGGCTGCTCATGAGGGAGTGTTCGGACCAGATCAAAAGAACCAGCTTCGAACTTGGTGGTAACGCTCCTTTCATTGTTTTTGATGATGCAGACGTCGACGCTGCCGTCGATGGTGCGGTACAGGCAAAGTTTCGGAATGCCGGCCAGACCTGCGTTTCAGCCAATCGGCTTTACGTGCAGTCCAGCGTGTATAATGAATTCTCCGACAAATTCACCAAGCGCGTCAGTGCATTGCGCGTCGGTGACGGTTTCGAGCCAGAAGTTGCGATCGGTCCCCTGATCGATAAGTGCGCGCTTGCAAAGATTGAAGATCATATTCGCGATGCTGTGCGGCAGGGTGGGAAGATCCGTTGCGGTGGCAACCGTATCGGCGAATCGGGAACCTTCTTCGAGCCCACGGTGATCACCGACGTCGAAAGGACAATGCGGGTCGCTCAGGAAGAAACCTTCGGACCGCTGGCTCCCATAATCCGCTTCAACAATCCTGACCAGGTGGTGCGCGAGGCGAATGACACGATTTACGGTCTTGCAGCCTACTTCTACGCTTCCAATCTAAAGCGTGTGTGGCGCGTGGCTGAAGCCCTCGAATACGGAATGGTCGGCATCAATACGGGACGCATGTCCTCCGAGGCCGCACCCTTTGGCGGAATGAAGCAATCAGGGATCGGTCGTGAGGGGTCGCGCCACGGCCTCGAGGATTATCTCGAAATGAAGTACCTGTGCATGGGTGGGCTATAATCCCGCAGCATCCGCGTCCCATTGACTTTGCCCTGACAATCTGCCGCGGCCATCAATGGAATGGTGGCCTTCGATCAAGGCCCAGCGCAAAACCTGCTGTCATCGCCGCCGCCATCCTTGCCTCCGGCCGCATTCACCGCTACCCGATTCACCACGTGCTTGCCATGTACCGCTTCAATCCGCCGGGAGTGGTTTTTCCTGTCTCGGCCGCGATACTGGACCAGATCAACGAGTACAGGGGCGTGCTCGCCACCTGGTCGAGCCGTGCTCGCAATAAGGAATTCGCCGCGCTGACCAATGACGAGGCAGGGCGGATCGAGGCGATCTACGGGCAAACCTTTGGTGGCGGTTGAAGGCGTGATCATCATAAGAATTGATCTTTAGTCCGACGGCACGGCGGTCCCCTTAATCCGCCCATTGTTTCCGGAGCTTGGTTTGTCGCCGACACATGCGCGAGCGTCCCTCGGGTTCGACCGGCCGCCGATGACGGCCGCGAGCCGAATGCGCTTAACAAGATGGCCGATCGCCCGCTCGATTTGACGCATTCACTAGGGGAGTCCCGGCAAGGGGCTGAGATACTGCTGGCTTTCGCGACGCAGTGACCCATTGAGCCTGATTCAGTTCATACTGGCGTAGGGACGGTGCGAGCGCTTTGCGGGGTCCCATGCCCGAAAACCTTGTAAGTGGGCAGGCCGAATTGCCCGCCTCGCGGAAAATCCACAAGCCCGGTGCCATCCACCCGCAGATCAGGGTGCTGGTGCGCTAAATCTCCGTCCATCCGACAGCCGGCGAGCCTTCGGTCACAGTTCTACGATCCGTCCGGCCGAATGGCGGCATCTTCTGAAGCCTTATTTCAGCCCCAGCTTCCTCTTCAGTTCCGCGTTCTCTGTGCGCAGGCGTTCCGCGAGCAGGCTCTTCAATCGCTTGTTTTCTTTCTCGAGGGCGACCAGGTCCTTCAGATCGTCGCCATCGGATGTAGGCGCCGCGGCCTTCTTCCAGTGATAATAGGTCTGTTCCGATATACCGGCCTGCTTTACGGCGCTCTTGAGAGTGGTGCCGCCGCTGATCGACGTCTCGACCTGAGCGAGCTTCTGGGCGCGCTCTTTTCCGGAGTAGACCTTCCGGGCGCTCCGCACGGCCGCTGCTGTTGCTGTTGCTTCCTTGGCCGGGGACGCCGTATTGGCGCCATTCTTGCGACCAGGCTCAGTCTTTGCCTTCGGCGACGGTGGGGTTTTCTTCTTCGTTTCAGGCGTCCTTCCTTTGGGAGCGTGTTCGGTTGCAGTTTCTACTGATTCAGCGTCTAGGGGATTTGCCATGAGATACTCCGCTCGCGGTTTGTGCGCGTGTTCAGCATCAAGGGCTATGACATTAGAGTCAATCAGCCGACGATTTGGCAGATCCATTTCTTTGAGCTCCCTTGTTGTGTCGGCTATAGCTGCGGAGAGATCGACATCGCTCCAGATGGAACGGCCCCGTTTTTGATAATTGCGCTTTTGTTTGACCTGCACAGTGAAAGGTCGGGGCTGCCGCCTCATAGTTTCTTCCTTGTTAGAACGAATTGCACAGGAGGTCGCGGCTGACGATGACTGAACAACTGGCGCCTCCTCTGTTGCGCCGAGCTATATGGATGAGATAGCCCGAGAGCAAGCGGCACTTGCGGTGTGCATTGACAAATGCTCGTTCGAGCCACGTCGCTGGCTGGTCGCAGCTTTGTTTTCATATCGATGCGTTTGCAGAGCTGGAACAGCTGCTCGCGCGTCGCAACACCATCGAGCACGTTTTGAAGGGTGGATCTGAAGGCATGGCGGTTTCTGCTGGGCGCACGCCAACGCCGCGCGGAATATTCTCCGCGATGGCTCGATCAGATGGTTGCGAGCTTGTCAGCGAATCTAACGCGGGGGTGCATGCAACGACACATCATCGACACAGTCGGCTAGTCGGAGCGTCTGATCGACGTGGCCGGCAAGGCGGTCATGCTGTCGTGACGCAAGTGGGCGTCGACGGTCAGGTTTTCACTTAGCGTTTCAATTGAATTCGGAAATGAAAGTCCCCCTAGCTCCAGTTGGATAGGCTTCGCCGTAAGTTATGATCGTGTCGTCCCAGTGAAGGTCGCAATCGTTCCTGATTGCGACCTTCCCTAGCCAGCTCCGGCCAATCATTGCGCGAGGATATGCAATACAGGTCGAGGCGTTGTCGGCGTTTCGGCGGGTAAGATGGGATAGGCGACCTCCGGTACCTTTCCGGTCAGCGAATTAAGGAAGGCAACGAGCAGGTCGACTTCTTTTTCCGTCAATTCTTGGCCGAGCTGGGTAGTCCCCATAATGGCGACGGCCTGTTTCAGATCCCAAACCTTGCCCGAATGAAAGTATGGCGCGGTGAGTGCTACGTTGCGCAACGGCGCCACGCGAAAAACATAGGAATCGTCGGCTTCATGGGTGACGGCAAATCGGCCTTTGTCGTTTTCCGGCAGGACATCGGTGCTGGGCTTTTCAACGAGGCCGAATGGGTAATAGCCCTCCCCACCTACGTTGATACCGCCGTGGCAGGACGAGCAGCCTTTGTCCATGAAAAGCGCCAGGCCCTGTTTCTGTTCGGAAGTCATGGCGGCGTCATCGCCGTTGAGGAAGGCATCGAAGGGCGCCGGCGTGACCAGTGTCGCCTCAAAGGCTTCGATTGCCCTGGCGACGTTTTCGAAGGTGACGCGATCGGCTTCACCCGGGAAAGCTGAATTGAACCACTCGACATATTGCGGCATCGACTTGAGCGTAGCGATGAGTTGACCTGGTGTGTTGGCCATTTCGACAGCGGCTTGGATCGGTGCCTTGGCCTGAGCCTTCAGGTCATCCGCACGACCATCCCAGAACTGCGCGATGTTGAAGACAGCGTTCAGTACCGTCGGCGCGTTACGCGGTCCCTTCTGCCAACCATGGCCGATCGAGCTTTCATGATTATCGTCGCCCCCGGTGGCCAAGTTGTGGCACGAATTGCACGACAAGACGCCTGACGCCGAGACGCGTGGATCGAAGAACATTGCCTTGCCCAGGGCTATCTTCTCCGGTGTGATCGGGTTGTTGGCGACTGTCGGCGTGATGGATGGTAGAGCCTTGAAGGTGGCCCGTGCCGTTTCTCTGAGGTATACGGGGATCGTTTGCGCAGCAAAAGCGATGGCCGGCAACGCGACAGCCACCGTAGTGAATAGGATTTTCACAAGTGATCTCCCTGCGTTTTGCACGGAAGCCATTGTTGATATGCGGTTCGTGAACGCCTTGCGCTACAGGCGGCAATCCTCTTTGCATAGAATTGGTTCTGACGCGGACCTGACATATTGTCTTCCTTCGTTGCCTTGCGCCCGATGTCACCCACAAATGAACGCCAGTCGAAATCTCCTGTCGCCTCTCGAGAGGCATCAAAAGTCGTGCCAACTGAGCAGAAGGAACCTCCGGGGGATTTTCTACTATTATTCAATAAGTTGAACGAATTCGCAGCAAAGCGCAGCCGTACTCCGGTGTCGCGGATCTGACAAACCCAACAGTCTGGCTGAAACAGAGAGATGTTGGTCCCTCAGCGCTTTGTCCGATGGGCACCCGGCCTCCTGCATTGGCCGGAGGGGACCACACGGTATTAACGTTCAAGATGAACGCCGCCGGCAAGCATCCCTGGACAGTCCCCGCTGATACTTTGACGCTAGTCCGCGCGCTGGTGCGCCTAATGCCCGACCTCCAGATCGCGCGGCTCCTCAATCGCGCCAGTAAGCCGACGGCGCGTTGAAGCGGCCGCGCAATCATCGATGTGAGCGTCATGACGGCGCTGCGCACGGTGTCGTCGAGTTGTGGCCACTGGACCAATCCTCGTAAAGCGAGCCAAGGTTCTTGATCTAAACGGCGGCGGCCGCCATATTAGCGTAGCGCCTCTCACACGTTCGAGAGTGATCGCGTTTTTGGATGCCGCCCGCTCGGGCTGTTTGGGCATCCTATTTCAACATCGGCGGCCGCTTGTTTCGAGTTATCGAGTGGCCGATCTCTGCATTTGGAGGCAAAATGACCGCAACGCCTTTCGCGCTGCCCGAGGCAGTGCTTACCGCAATCTCAAACGGAAAACCCGTAATTCAGGCATATCGGGAACATCTTGGCTATTCGACCGAGGACATTGCCGTGACCAGCGGTCTGACAGTCGAGGAGGTCGGGCTGATCGAATCTGGCTATCGTTTCGACAAGGGCTATCGCGATCGGATCGCTCGGGCGCTTGGCTTGGCTGAGAGTGTCTTCGATGAAATCTCGGCCATCCCGAACGCTGCCTGACGTCGGCCTCTGAAGATTACCCGCCGCCTGCCAGGTCGGATCAGAATCCTACGGGTATATCAATACCCTTACGGCGGCGGGGCCGGTGTCAGAATTCTTATTTCTACGGAATCGATTCGCTCTGCGGAAGATCGGCCTCATGGCGGGCGACACGGATGTAACCTTGGCCCGCACGAGAGGCCAGATCTGTGGATAGAGAGAACCGGCTAGCCGCGTTGACGGGTCGCTAGGAAGCCAACAAGACCTTGGGAACAGACCCAAAGGAGGCCAAGCGAAAATACGCAGAGGTTGGCTGCCGAATTTGAGCGCGAGCCGGTTCACACGCCGCTTAGAGAATGGAAACGATCCGGGACGTGGCGCGCCGGCGCCCATTATGAACGAGCATAAGTCGCGGACTATCACCGACCGAGAGGCGCATCACTTTGCCAAAGCCGTCCACGATGAATGGATCACAAAGTTCCGAGAGAATCCGAGCGAACAGCTGCACTGGCACACCGGCCGCTACGAGGGCATGTGGACAAAATATTCCCTACCCGATGGTGGTGCCGAACTACGCGGCGCAACGATCAGCGCTTGCGAAGTCGAGCGGCTTAGACGAAAGGTTTCGGCGAAACCGCCCGAGGCCATCAGGGAAGGTTCGTCACGATGAAAGCGATCCCTTGCCCGTTCTGCACAAGCTGCGAGGTTAGGCCATATGAGACGGACGAGGCGCGCGTTGCAGATCTCGACGTGCTGGTGCTAAGCCCCAAGCCGCCCTCAAGCGAAATGACGACAGATTGGGCCGTGTTCGACACCTGCATCGAGGCGGCCCAGGATAAGCCGCAGATGGCGCTCAAGCTCGTCGTCTTCGACGATGATGATTTTGCTTATGCCAAAGACGCCGCGGCGCGCTACCCACACTTACCCGTCTATCTGCAACCCGGCAATCACACGCCGCCGCGTCCCGGCGACGAAGACGCGTTCATCGACATGGTCGGAGTGATGAAGCGCATGGAATGGCTGGTCGAAAAGGTGACCCGCGACAGGTGGTGGCAGGCGCGTGTACTGCCGCAGCTTCATGTTCTGCTTTGGGGAAACAAACGGGGCGTCTAGCCGAAGGGGAAGGATTTGCCGACGACGAGCAAGACAGACATCTATAGCAATCTCACCCAACTGGGCGGCAGCAGCGTCGTTCCGGAAAGCCCCGAAAACACCGTGCTGGAAAAGGCACCGAATCCGCATGAGGGCTCGCCTTATTGGGGGCGCTTCACCGCTCCTCTGGGGCGTGACTTGCTCTCGATACTAGCATGCTTTTCCGCTGGGTTTGTTTGGTCGCCGATCACCGCTACGGGACGAATGCGCTTGACAAAATAGTGACGGGCCGTTCAATTCGATGCATTCACCAGGGGAGTCCCGGCAAGGGGCTGAGATACTGCTGGCTTTCGCGGCGCAGTGACCCGTTGAACCTGATCCAGTTCATACTGGCGTAGGGACGGTGCAAGCGCTTTGCGGGAGTTTACGCCCGAGGTCCTGTTTCGACAGGTCGACAGAAGCGTCTTTTCATCCTTCCGGCACAGAACTGGGTCTCCAATGCATGAGCAAAGGAGCCTCACGATGAATGCCCTCACCCCCGCCGTGTCGACGGGACCACTGCCCGCCTCGCGGAAAATCCACAAGCCCGGTGCCATCCACCCGCAGATCAGGGTGCCGATGCGCGAAATCTCCGTCCATCCGACAGCTGGGGAGCCGCCTGTCACCGTCTACGATCCATCAGGCCCCTATACCGACCCGACTGTCGAAACCAGCATCGAAAAAGGCCTTACCCGGCTTCGCCGTGAATGGATTGCGGCGCGCGGCGATGTCGAGGCCTATGACGGCCGCCATGTCCGGCCGGAAGACAACGGATTCGTGACTGGCGAGCGGCAGACGCCGGAATTTCCCATTCGCCACCGACCGCTCAGGGCCAAGGCAGGCGAGGCGGTGACACAGCTTGCCTATGCTCGCGCCGGCATCATCACGCCCGAAATGGAGTTCGTCGCCATCCGCGAGAACCTCGGCCGCGAGATCCTGCACGGCAAACTGCAGCGCGACGGCGAGGCCTTCGGCGCCGCAATTCCCGATTTCGTCACACCGGAATTCGTGCGCGAGGAGGTAGCGCGCGGACGCGCGATCATTCCTGCCAACATCAATCATCCCGAGAGCGAGCCGATGATCATCGGTCGCAATTTCCTGGTGAAGATCAATGCCAATATCGGCAATTCGGCGGTCACCTCCTCGATGGCCGAGGAGGTCGAAAAAATGGTCTGGGCGATCCGCTGGGGCGCCGATACGGTGATGGATCTGTCGACCGGCCGCAACATCCACAACATCCGCGACTGGATCGTTCGCAACGCACCGGTGCCGATCGGCACGGTACCGCTCTATCAGGCGCTCGAAAAGGTCGGTGGCATCGCCGAAGACCTGACCTGGGAGGTATACCGCGACACGCTGATCGAACAGGCCGAACAAGGCGTCGACTATTTCACCATCCACGCGGGCGTGCGGCTGCAGTACATCCCGCTGACGGTTGACCGGGTCACGGGTATCGTCTCGCGCGGCGGGTCGATCATGGCCAAATGGTGCCTCCACCATCACCGGGAGAGCTTCCTTTACGAGCATTTCGCGGAAATCTGCGACATCTGCCGAGCCTATGACGTGTCCTTTTCGCTCGGCGACGGGCTTCGTCCGGGCTCGATCGCTGATGCCAACGACGCGGCGCAATTCGCAGAGCTGGAGACGCTCGGCGAGCTGACGAAGATCGCCTGGGCAAAGGACTGCCAGGTGATGATCGAGGGGCCTGGCCACGTGCCGATGCACAAGATCAAGGAGAACATGGACAAGCAACTCGCCGTCTGCGGCGAGGCGCCATTCTATACGCTTGGACCGCTGACGACCGACATCGCGCCGGGCTACGACCACATCACCTCAGGCATCGGCGCCGCGATGATCGGCTGGTTCGGCACCGCCATGCTCTGCTACGTCACACCGAAGGAACATCTCGGCCTTCCCGATCGCAACGACGTCAAGATTGGCGTGATCACCTACAAGATCGCGGCGCATGCCGCCGACCTGGCGAAGGGGCATCCGGCGGCGAAAGTCAGGGATGACGCCCTTTCCCGCGCGCGCTTCGAGTTCCGCTGGGAGGACCAGTTCAACCTGTCGCTCGACCCCGAAACCGCGCGCTCCTTCCACGACCAGACCTTGCCCAAGGAGGCGCACAAGCTGGCGCATTTCTGCTCGATGTGCGGGCCGAAATTCTGCTCGATGCGCATCTCCCATGACATTCGTGCCGAAGCGCAGAAGGAGGGCATGGCGGCGATGGCGGCGAAATACCGCGAGGGCGGCGATCTCTACGTGCCGGCGGACGAGACCAGCGCACCGCTCTTGCCACAGGCGTGTGAGCCATCATGAGGGTCCTGGTCAAAGGGGCCGGCGTCGCCGGCCTCACCGCGGCCTTCGAACTCGCCATCCGCGGCGCGGCGGTGACGGTTGCCGAGACGAGGCTTAGCCTCGGCGGCAATGCGTCGTGGTTCGCCGGCGGCATGCTGGCGCCGTGGTGCGAGCGTGAAAGCGCCGAGCAGCCGGTGTCTGACCTCGGACGCAACGCCGCCGACTGGTGGGATGCGGTAACGCCAGGCCAGGTGACGCGGGCCGGAACACTGATCGTGGCCGCGCCGCGCGATGTGGGCGAACTCGAGCGGTTCGCCAGCCGCACCTCGGGTCATCGGCGTGTCGATGAAAATGCAATCGCGTTGCTGGAGCCCGACCTTGCCGGCCGCTTCCGCAGCGGATTGCTGTCCCCCGACGAAGCGCATCTCGACCCGCGCCGGGCGATAACGGCACTTCATGACAAGCTCGCGGCCATGGGCGTCGAATTCCGCTTCGAAGCAGACGCCCCGACTGTTTCCGGTTTCGATCGCCAGATCGACTGCACGGGAATGGCTGCGGTCGACGACAGGCTACGCGGCGTTCGTGGAGAGATGCTCATCCTGCACATGCCCGATGTCTCGCTGTCACGCCCGGTCCGGCTGCTTCATCCGCGCTTTCCGCTCTACGTGGTGCCGCGCACCGACCACCGTTTCATGATCGGCGCGACGATGATCGAGAGCCAGTCCACAGGACCGGTCACGGCGCGTTCGATGATGGAGCTTTTGGGCGCGGCCTATGCTCTCCATCCGGCATTCGGCGAAGCTGGCATCATTGAGACCGGCGCCGGTGTTCGTCCGGCCTTTCCAGACAACCTGCCGCGTGTCGAGGCCCATGGAAGCACCGTCGTAATCAACGGGCTTTATCGCCATGGCTTTCTTCTCGCGCCCGCCATGGCGCGCCAGGCGGCCGAACTGGTTTTCAATCAAGACGGAACCAAGGAGCTTGCTCATGAAACTGACCGTCAACGGCGAAGCGCTTGAGATTGATGCCCCAACGCTGGCGGCGCTGCTCGCGGCGCTTGACTACGAAGGCGATTGGCTGGCGACGGCCGTCAACAGCGATCTCGTTCACAAAGCCAAGCGGGCGGAGTTCCAGTTGAGCGACGGCGACCGGATCGAAATCCTCTCGCCGATGCAGGGAGGCTAGCATGTTCGAGCTTCTCGGGACGACGCTTCCTTCCCGCCTGCTTCTCGGCACCGCGCAATATCCTTCGCCGGCCATCCTTGCCGATGCGGTCAAGGCATCGGGCACGTCGGTGGTGACCATCTCGCTGCGCCGTGAGATGGCAGGTGGCAGGGCCGGCGAGAAATTCTGGTCGTTGATCCGCTCGCTGGGCGTCAGAATCCTGCCCAACACTGCTGGCTGTCACTCCGTCAAGGAAGCGGTCACCACTGCGAAAATGGCGCGCGACGTCTTCGGTACGAGCTGGATCAAGCTCGAAGTGATCGGCAACCACGACACGCTGCAGCCAGACGTGTTCGGCCTGGTCGAAGCCGCCCGCATCCTGTGCGAGGACGGCTTTGCGGTATTTCCCTACACCACCGACGACCTTGTTGTCGCCGAGCGGCTGCTTGCGGTGGGCTGCAAGGTCTTGATGCCGTGGTGCGCACCGATCGGTTCGGCCCTCGGGCCGATCAACATCATGGCGCTGCGCTCGATGCGCGGACATTTCCCAGGCGTCCCGCTGATTGTGGATGCAGGGCTCGGACGGCCGTCGCACGCGGCGACCGTCATGGAACTCGGCTTTGACGCCGTGCTCCTGAACACGGCGGTCGCCAAGGCGGCCGATCCGGCCGGCATGGCGCGTGCGTTCGGCAAGGCAGTCGATGCCGGTCGGGAAGCTTTTCTTTCCGGTATGCTTCAGCCGCGCGATATGGCGATTCCGTCTACACCGGTTATCGGTATGGCGGTGTTCTCGTGAAGCTCGACCCCTTCTATCTAATCGTCGATTCCAGCGCTTGGATCGAGCGTCTCGTGCCGCTTGGCGTCAAACTGGTCCAATTGCGCAGCAAGGACAAGGACGAGTTTTCGCTACGCCAGGAGATCCGCGCTTCAAAGGCGATTTGCGAACGCCACGATTGCCAGCTCGTCGTCAACGACTACTGGCGCGTTGCGATCGAGGAGGGCTGCAACTTCGTCCATCTCGGCCAGGAAGATCTCGCACGGGCCGATGTGAAGGCGATCCGACGGGCAGGAATCAGACTAGGCCTCAGCAGCCACGACGACGCCGAACTCGAAACCGCCCTTGCGGCTGATCCCGATTATGTAGCGCTCGGCCCCATCTATCCGACCGTGCTCAAGATCATGAAATGGGACCCGCAGGGGCTCGACCGCATCGCTGCCTGGAAGCAGCGTGTCGGCAACCTTCCGCTCGTTGCCATAGGTGGCCTGACCGTCGAGCGCGCGACCGGGGTCTTCGCCCAGGGAGCCCAGAGCGCCGCGGTCGTCACTGACATCGTCGGCAACGCGCGTCCCGAGGTTCGTCTCCTCAAATGGCTAGCGGTGACGGCCCCGTGGCGATGAAGCCGTACGTCCTCATCGTCGCCGGCTCGGATTCGAGCGGCGGGGCTGGTATCGCCCGCGATATAGAAACGGTTTCCGCCTTCGGGCTGCGCAGTTGTCTTGCCGTCACCGCCGTGACAGTCCAGACGCACTCGGCTGTCGAGCACGTCAAGCTTGTGCCGTCGGAGCTTGTCGCCGCTCAGATGCGCGCCGCGTTCGCTGCCAACGCTGTCGCGGCCGTCAAGATAGGCATGATTGGGACATCGGCGGCTGTTGAGGCAGTCGGCGCTGTTTTGGTCAACCGCCAAGTGCCTGTGGTACTCGACCCGATCCTGGCCTCTACCTCGGGACGCAATCTGCTGGCGGACGATGCCATTAATATGCTGCGCCACGATCTGATGCCGATCTGCCGGCTTGTAACGCCTAACCTGGTCGAGCTGGCTGCGTTGACCGGCTCATCACCGGCCGCGGACGAAGAAGGGGCTTGTCGTCAGGCTGAAGAGCTATCTAGGACGGTGAGGACCGCCGTACTCGTCAAGGGCGGCCATGCACAAGGAACCCGTTGCGTCGACGTGCTTTTGCAGCCGAACCAACCTGCAGTTCGGTTCGAGGCGCCCCGCTTGCCGCGTGGGATGCGCGGAACGGGTTGCATGATGGCCAGCGCAGTCGCCGCCTCGCTTGCTCTTGGAGCGTCGCTGGAAGCGAGCGTGCGCCAAGCCAAGCAACATGTTTTCGATGCGCTTGCCGGATCGAAGGACATCGGGCCGAAAAGCTGATCGGGCCGAACGTATCCAACGCTCCGATCAAGTCTGGCAGGCGATCGTGGGTCTACTCCTAGGACATGAAGGCCCTATCCGAGGGGTGAGAATGCGGCATACACGGTCGCTTTCGCCTATGAACAACACGCCGCTTTGAGGAGGAAGCCGCATGCCTCTGTGCCAACCGGTTGATGGGTCATCCGAAACCCGCACCTAGTCGTCGCTAGCGACCGCATGCCGCTTGGCGCGTTGTTGGGTGAGCGAACGTTCGAACCGGGGTTAGCCAACTCGAGCCATAATTGCGGATTGAATCGCCGTTGCGGTATATAGGGAAGCATCTAACGACAGATTCCCAAACGCCGGTTGACAAAGGAGGTAGTTTGCACCTGCCGCTTCCAGCTGATCAAGAAGAGCTTGTCCCGCAGAAGCTGCCGTTCCTACTACGCACAATTCCTTCTCTATTGCTGCATCGAAGGTCAGCGGCAGGTTTGGTGGAGTCGGCATGCCATTGAGATCATAAAGGAATTTAAAGCTCTTGAGCCACCGTTCGTAAGCAGGTGCGGCGAGTGAACGTGCATCTGTTTCAGAACGCCCAATCACGACCATTCGGAGCAATCCAAGAAATGGCGCTTGGTCGTCCGCCTCACTGGTGTGCTCTCGACCGGCGCGGAAGGCATCAGTGATTCTTCGAACGGAAGAGGAAGGTCCCACGCACGCGATGTTCACGCCATTCGCAGCGGCCCAGACTGCCGATTCCGGTCGATTGGTGGCGATCCAAGTCGGCGGATGTGGACGCTGATGAGTTCTTAGCGTCAGCGGAACGCTGTTCAACTCAAAATGGCGACCTTGATAGGATAGCGTGCCGCCCTTCAGCGCATTGATAAGAATTTCGCTGGCTTCCGCATAGTGGTCTGGCGCCGCGTCCGAGCCAATCCCGAAGTAACCCAATTCGATCGGGAGCGAGCCGCGCCCTATCCCAAGTTCGAGCCTGCCACCGCTCAATTGGTCCAGCATACAGATCTCTTCGAACGCACGTAGCGGATGATAGAGGGCAAGCAGCATTACCAACGGGCCGACACGAAGGCGCCGGGTTCGCTGGGCTACGCTCGACAAGAACAGATTCGGTGATGGACCTCTCCCATGTGGGGTACAATGGTGCTCCGCGAGATGATATGCATAGAACCCAAGGTGATCGCACGCCTCCGCTAACATCAGGCGATCTTCGTACTGTCGGGCGATGTCGAGGCCGTCCTCGTCCAGATGATCGAAGATGCCGACAGCTAGGCCTGAAGGAAAGGCCTTATCCATGATATTGTCTCCATTTTTGACGCAACAAGTCCGGCTGCTTGCGTGTTCCAAGCAATTTAAAGATTTCTCGCTTGTGTAATCGCTCGGATTATTGCCTGCGAAATGCTAAAGCAGAGCCTTAGCAACCTAATGCGGGGGTCTTGACATATTCAATATTCTACTAATACGACTAGCGGCACGAAGAAACGCATCCATTTGCTCTTTTGTACCGATGCTGACGCGGATGTAATTTTCCAAACCTTTATCGGGAAAGACGGCAACAAGTATTTTTTGCCTTGCAAAGGCTGATTGCCACCATGAGCCGTCCTGTCCCGTTGGCACGCGGGCAAGCAAGAAGTTTGCGTGGGAAGGGATTACGGAAAATCCAAGTTGCGACAGCGCGAGCGTCACTCGCCGTCGTTCATGCCTGATGTGTCTGTGGTTGTCTGCATAGGCGGCGCGGTGCGCAAGGACGCTGATACCAACCGCATGCCCGACCACATTCATGTTGAAGACGTTCTGGATGTTGCGTAGCCTGCCGATAATTTCAGGGTGACCGAAACCGAAACCGACGCGAATGCCGGCGGCAGCATAGCTTTTCGAAAATGTTCTTAAGACCAGAAGGTTCGAATAGCGATTGATGAGGCGTAGAGCATTCTCGGGTGCAAAGTCGACGTAGGCCTCATCCAGCACGATCAAGCGGTCCGATTTCGCTACCAGGCGTTCGATATCGGCCACTGGAACGAACGTTCCGGTCGGATTGTTCGGATTGGCTAACAGAATGAACTTGGCGTCCTTAGCAGGACCGAAGAGCAATTGCTCCATCGGCAAGGAATGATCTTCGCTAAATTCGATCTCGACAAATTGAGCACCCTGCAACGTTGCAAGTTTGCGGTTGAACGAAAAACCTGGCGACATCATCGCCACGCTATCCCCCGGGGCAAGGAAAGCTCTGTAGACAAGTCCAAGCAGTTCAGACGATCCGTTGCCGGCGATCACCTGATCCACGGAGAGGCCGTAGGCATTGGCGGCTGCTTCCCTCAAGCTGATGTTATCGTCTTCTGGATATAGATACTGCCGTTCGAGAGCTGCAGTCGCACTTTGCATTATGATTGCTGGAAGCGGGAAGGGGTTCTCATTCGTGTTTAGTTTTACCCAAGTTGAATCCGGCGCTGGTCTATCGGATGGCAGAGCATCTAACTGTCTCGCCACTTGCGAAAGAGACGAAAGCACACTCTGAAGTTTTGCATCGGACATGTTTTTCTCCGTTTCAGTCGCAGAGGGAATCCGGGATGAACTGATGGTCTAGAGCACATGGCCGACCAAACGGTGCATTCACACCGCCGTTGTCAGCACATTGACCCCGTGAGGTCGGGCGGGCTGTCCTCCCGGGTCGGATTGGCCCGACGCTCAGGTCCGCATCCACTCGTCATCGGGCCAAGGCTCCGCCAAACCACCAACGCTTGATTTGTCCCTGATATTTGCCTCGGTCGGCCTTTCAAGGACGCTTGATCTGATGCCGTATTTCCTCAGCGTGTATCCAATCTGGCGGCGTCAGTCCAAGCAGGCGCCGCCTTTGCCTGCACCGAGCCATCTCTCCACGGCCGCGATGACACGCTCGCGATTTGACATACTCGTACCTTTAAAGAGGCTGCGCTGGCAGGCGCCAGCGGTGCCTGGTCGCTGACGACGGACGGGACCGTAGCGGCGGCCCAAGGAGCAGCCTCAGTCGGCCGCGTGGCCGGCCTGTCTGGCATCATCGGCAGTTGCAGCACCTTGTTGCCCGGTCCGCTCTTCCACGGCGCCGCGGAAAAACACTGTCCGTGGCAGCAGTCAAAGTCGTTTCTGCCGATTGACGCTCCCGCTGCCAGGAACATGCGATGCAGCTTCACTGTCTGCCCAACCAGATTGGCGATTGTGGTGAGGAGGCGGAGGTCGTAATCGAGGAGGGAACCTGATTTGTTGTCCAGGATGCGGTCGATGGTCGGCGTGCCCACGACGTTCGCATCGACGCGAACGGGTACGCCGATGAACGACACTTTCATGTTGTCGGACGCCCCGAGCACGTCCTTGTCGGCGGCGTTGAAAGCCGGATCCACCGCTTGGTTGCGGATTTTGACTGGTCACGGGCAAGCGCGAAAAACGCCCTGGCCGTAAGTCGGGGCGCCGCGACGTGGTCGAGTGCACAGCGGTGCGATGCCTGGCCATGGGTTTCCTTTCATGAATCGCGACCGTCGACTGACTTCTGCACGCCGCAACCGCACGTTGATTCACGAGACCGGAATGGGGCGGGAGAGTCAATCGAGCTTTCTTTCATTCGCGAAAGGAAACTCCGCGCTCATGATAGAATTCCATCAGTTTCATATACCTCCGGTAGATGATATCGAACGGCAGAATGTCTGCCCCGGCGTCCCCGCGGTGCCGGTGCTGATGGCCCGGGCCATCAGCCTAATCAGCTCCTGGCAAAGCTGGCGCAGGCGTGGCGACCGCCATCGCGACGATGTCATCTACGAGGGCCGACCGCGTGATTTCATTCACAATCGCGACAAGGTCTTGACCTTTGCCCTCCTCGCGGAGCGCCTGATGGCCCCCTGCCCCGCCGACCATACAGAAGCCGACGAGCTCAGGTTGCCGTGCATGAGATCCAGCGTGGTCTCGTATGTGATCTGCCGCTTCTCGAGGTTCACGAGCGTATCGAGCACCTCGAAACTCGGCGCGTTGTCACGGAAATAGGAGCGAAAGCCGATTTCGCGGAGCTCGTGCCCCTGCAGCGGTGGCTGCCGACGAAGACCGCCACCTTGCCGGGCCGTTTTGCGACCTTGGAAAACATCCAAGCGGCTGTCCCCCCGACCTTGCGGTTGTTGAGGCCGATATAGCCTTCGCGCACGCCGGCGGCGAAGTCGAAAAGCGAGAAAACCCGAATGCCTTTCGCCTTGAGCTCCTCGACTGCTGCCTGATCTTCGGGTGGGCCGGCGCCCGCATGGCGATAGCATGGCAGCGTCCGCTAAAGTCCTTGTGCTCGCCGGCACCTTCGGGCAGTTGGGGATAGTCGAGCCCGGTGCTGCCAGCGCTAACTCGTTCAGGCCTTGTTGACCGACAGCGACGTTCGCGAAGATCGAGCCGGGCGCTCCCATCGGCTAAGATGGGCGGCTATGTCGATGAGCGCAAAGACAGCGCACCAGCGACTCATTACTTGCGACCGTCTCAGCATTCAGGAGTTCTGGTCGACCTTCGAGGAGCATCTCGTCGCGGCCGCCGCCCAGAACTCACCATTCCTGTGAGGACCTGGGTCGACGCGACAGCGAGCGATGGGGTCACGGCGTCTTACCTGACCAGGCAAGTCTGGCGATCGTCTGCGTCGCTCGGGGAGGCTAGGACAACCGGCAAGATGATCGCGTCACTCAGTGCCACTGTGAGTCCTAAGGCCTGAGGATCTGGTCGAGTTCGCGCCGGTCGAGCCGCACCGGCTGGCCGCCGTGTATGTCGCCCGTCGTGCTACGAATCACTGTTGTGAGCGTTTCCCCATCCTCCATCCGATCGCTGTAATTGGTCAGTCCTCTTCCCACAGCCAAAGTCGCACTTTCGCGGCCGAACTGCAGACCGCAAGCGAAGCCAACTGCGCTGCGCCGTTTCCGAAACGTCTAGTCACATTTTCGAAGTGCGTGTTGGAATCGGTGATTCCGTGGCACATTATCGCCACCTTTTAGCCGCGACGTTGTCGCAATCTTCCACGAGAAAGCCGGCGTTGCCCTCAGACGGTTCGGTCCGGCATCGGCTCAAACCAGCCCCCCCGCTTAAGGGTCAGTGCCGGATCGAACCACCCTGCATCTCTTCTTGAAGGAAATCAGGTGCGACGCCCGAAAAGCAAACTGCGGGCATTAGAAGCAAGCTGATCATTGATCGATACATGGTCCGCCAAATTGCACAGCGCGCCAAGGACCTGCACAGCAACGATGGTTGAGGCGGCGGCTGCTAGGCGAGACGCATCTCGGGCCGGCAGGGCCATTCCGAGCGCGAGCGCGCGAGATGCTTCGGATCGGAACTGTTGCGCAGCTCACCTCTCGAGGAGATCCGGTCGCAAAGATGCATCACGGATCGCATGTCGTGCTCGACCAGTAGAATGGAAACATTGTCCGCCCTAAGCATCTCGATCTTGTCGGCGACCTCGGCTTTTTCGGTCGCGTTTAAGCCGGCCAGTGCTCGTCCAGCGGCATGATACCAGCTCCAGCCGCCAAAGCTGTCGAGATGCTAAGCATTCGACGGAGCCCGCCAGGAAGATTTCCAGCCGGACTAGCTCGTTGGCTTCGATGTCGATGACGACGACGCCTCCGACGAAAGAGAAATTGGGATTGTAGTGCGCCGGTTCGCTCACCACCGCGTCACTGGCCATCGCCGGCCAGGCAGCGAGCAACGCTGCCGAAAGACTTTCGCATACAATTTCCCGTAGCGATCCCGGTAGCGGCAGCGGTCTGGTTCATTGGCCCGGCCGATCACCGCACCGGCAACGGCGCCGACGGCGCCACCGACAACGGCGCCTTGCACCGGATCATTTGCCACGGCAGCGCCTATGGCCGCGCCGCCCAGGCCGCCGACGGCTGCACCCTTTTCCGTCTGAGAGACGGCGCCCAGCGCCATCAACTACCCTCATAGGAATCATCCGCCATTCGGCTACACGCACGTAACCGTCAGGCGGAAGCGGACGGTCAGAAGTTTCTGGCGCTCACGTCATTTCAACGGCTTGCACCACATTCGCCAACCGGTCGTTGATTTTTCAGATTGGTCAACAGCAACCCATTGCACCAAACGTGGTCCACGCGTCCCCACTCACAGGCTGCCGCGGCATCCGGAAAGAACCCACGTCCGTTAAGGTTGGCACTCGTGTTGCAGAGCAGCGGAATGCCAGTGAGTTGTTCATATTCGATCAGGAGCTCTGCAATCGGGTGATCAGATTTTCTAGAAACTGTCTGTAATCGCGCAGTCCCGTCGAGATGAACGACTGCCGGGATTTTCTCTTTCCACTCCGAACGTGTTCGGTGATCGAACAGCATGTAAGGATCGGGCGTACCAGGCTCGAATATCTCATGTGCACGATCCTCCAAGCATATTGGCGCTACCGGCCGGAAGTGCTCTCGACGTTTTATTTTGTTGAGGTGGTCCTTCATTTGCGGCGAAGTCGCGGCCGCCAGGATGCTTCTGCCCCCCAACGCACGTGGACCAAGCTCTGCACGGCCCGCGAGGAAAACGACAGGCTTGTCGTCGGCGAGCACGCTGGCAAGTTCTGTAAAGCTGCATGGAGCAGCCTGCCATCCCAGCGGCACGGGGCCATGATTCATGTTTGGTCCGCTGTAGACTGACCAGTCTAGGTGAACGAAGCCCTTATCGGCAGCTAGCGCGCAGCAAGCGGCACCGATCGCCGACGATCGTGTCCCAGGGAGTGGTGTAGCTGACGGCTTGGTCGCCGCGCTCTCCGGCAAGGGCCGGGCTGATCAGCGTGC
>NZ_JBVVQC010000039.1:0-62023 GCF_055811515.1 Mesorhizobium sp. WSM4841 | reverse complement strand
CATCTACAGCGCTATCGAGGGCGCGCTCGCGAGCGGCTTCGCTACCGCCGAGCTACACCACCTGTAGGGACGCGACCCTAGCGTTTGCGAGCCTTCCCGATCAGCTCCGCTTTTGCCAATCGCGTGAAGGCAGCATGCAATTCGACAATTTCGTTCGCTAGGCTGTGAAACTGTTTCACGACCTTCCAGAAGCGATCTGGCTGCTGATACTCCCACTCGGGCGGCACAGTGTGAAAATCTGGATTGTTCGTCGGAAATGTCTCAGCCGCCAGCAAGTCGAAGTAGGCATCGGCCTTGCGCCAAAGAGCCATCTTAGCCTCTTCGAGTGTCGGCGAGAGGAACTCCTTCTCGGGCTTGTTCCAGTCATACACGAACGTTCGGAGCGGCTCGAATCGATCATAGGCGAAGGAAAAGCCAGCCATATTGTTCTGGTCGAGGAAACCGATCATGCCCTTCGAAGACAGAAGCTCCCCGAGCTCAAAGGCAAGCGTCTTATCATGCTCCTTGACCGGATCGCTGTGCGCCCCGCCCAATTCAGGATAATGCTTCCGGAACACTGACAGGTCAGTCGTCAGGTCCTGGATGATGTCATTCCAGAATAGGATGGAGACGGTGAACTTGCCGGCTTTTCTGCGTTGAGCCGAGATTTTGCGCACGGCCTTTTGCAAGACCGCGTCGCGCTTGGCAGTCGTAGCTATATAGAGTTCGTCAATAGCTGGCTGGAAGCTTTCGGCCGCAGCACTTCCTGGATTACTGTCGCCTCGCCGAGGCCCCCGATCGTGTTCTTGCCCTGCAGGCCACGCTGACGGCCATCGCCGGGCGTCCCGAAAATATCTACGCCGTCCTGCCGCTGCCCCGTACGGCCATGGCGAAAGAAGTTGGAGGAATTCCAACGCAATTTTGCAGCCGAAAGGGTGATGTCCTCGAACTCATCCCAGGACTTTGGGGTTGGAATGTTGAAGGATGCAAGTGAGGGCATTCGCTGCTTTCAGAACGGGGTGAAAGGGACGCAGGGGTGTAGGGACAGGTCAACAGCAGGGCCGCTACCCCAGTTTTATAGCAACGGTTTTACCGAGACAATGCAGACCCAGCTCCGTAGACCACTATGTAAACGGGAGATTACAGGCGGTGTCTAAGGACCGCTATTGGCTCGATTGTCGAGAACCTTCGGACAAGCATTCTGTGCCCATCAGATACTCGGACAGGCGAGTGCGGCGACCGGCACAGTGGCAGTTCAACTCGTTAGCCCCATGGCAAACAAAATATGTCTGGTAGAAATCAAGGTTAGTAGCGAGCTTTTCGCGTCTTCTTCGTTTTACTGTCAGTGCTTGGCTCAGTGCCGCCCTCGACTTCAGCCAACGTCCTTTCTACCAGATAAGAAATCTGACGTAGGTCTGATGCAAGCTTGCCGCTCCAAAGATGACTCGCCTGTTTTTCGCTCGAAGCAATCTTAGGTGCCCCAGATCGACCAAACCGAAACGTAGCGCTCACTCCCGGAAGTAGTTCAATCTCGATTTCATTAGAATGTCCAATCTTTGAGGCGATTTCGTCGATGTTCAACCTCGCGAGTATTTTAAGCTCGTCGAGCGCTATATCCGCTCTTGGAGACCGATTTAGGATCTCGCAATCGCGAACATCGCGCGTCACGCGTCGACCGAGCCCACCAAACGCGTTCAGTATCGAGTGCGGGTTCTGCAAAGCCGCGAACAAGACATACCAGAACGCGGCTTCCGGGCCGCCCCGACTGAGAACTATGTCTAGATGTTCCAAGGAGCCAGGCGCAACCTGGGTCGCCAGGAAACCTTGGGCAGCTTCCTGACCAACGCCGCCCGAGACGCCTCCTCCCTCGAAAAGCCTCTGCAAATAGGAGCCTCTTTCCTCCCTCGACGCGTTTTCGATGCTCTGCAACGAAATGCTCATGGAGAAATAGTCGGAAGCGTCACGCCACGCGGAATTTTTCGCTTGCGCGTCGGAATTCACAATAGCAGCGATCAATCGCTCGACGGGCTTGAGGGAAACGTCGTTCGCGAGCAACTCACTGACAGTCTTCAGCACTGGCAAGATATGCTGAACGGATGGAGCATTGTCTCCCCCGGCTAGTGTCGAATTACACAGTCTGTAGGCTTCGAGCCATCGGCTTGTTAGATCATCCAACTCCACCGGCGACAAGCCCGACGCTATCCCTCGCCCCCAAACGAAGCTCAATGTGCGTCGCGCGGCGGCTGGACTTGCCTGACGGGCCTTGATCTGCCCCGCTGAGAGTAGCTGAACTTCGACGATGGACAGCAATCCGACCGCCTCGACAAAAGAGGAAGATCGGCGTGAAACGCTACGGTCGAGGTAGGTTTCGGCTTGGCTATAGTCGATGATGCGACAAAACGCGGTGAATGGAGAGACGGCGTTCGGGCTTGAATTTACCGCAGCGAGCAAATCCCGGATTTGGGATTCATCAGCTACCGCCAGGATCGGGAATGAATAGCGATCTTTAGGCGGATCTTGCCAGAACGTGGCGATCCTTCCACGCTGTGCGTTCAAGGCGCTTTTGTCGAAGAATTCACGCGCACCTCTCGTGGTCTCCGCGGAAGGGCCAGCCGCGACAGTTTCCAGGAACTCACGTTTTCCGAGTGATGCCATCCACATGTCTTCACTCCTTACCGAAAATTTGACTTCGTGTAATCGCCTTGGTGGATGGCGAAACCACTTTCAACGCACCCGCGAGATAGGCCGGTATCGTATTTTCGTAATAGAAACTAAGCGCCGTCTTTGCTCGCGTCACCGCGGTATATGCCAGGCGTTTTTGCACGCCGCCCATCCTACTCAAGAAATCAAGTCCGGCGATATGAACGCACCGAAACTCAAGTCCCTTGGCAGCCGACATCGTTGTCAACCATACCGGTGCCTCAGGGTTGAAGTCGCCGTCTTTGCCGATTGTTATCGAGCCGGCTAAGCCGAGTTGATTAAAGGTCGCCGCGATAGCGGCCACCTCCTCATTTCGCGGGCAAATGATGCCGATCGTTTCTTCGGGATAGGCGACGAGCTGATCTTGGATCTGTGCGGCGATCGCCTCCGCCTGCTCTCCAATCGAGAGATCCTTTTTAATCGAGATTTTAACCGGGTATTCCTTTTCATCATACTGCGAGTTCTTTAGCAGCGGGACGTGATTGGGGTACCCCTTCAAAATCTCGTCGGCGATACGGCAGACGTCCCTACCATTTCTGAAATGATAATCCAGCGGATGTATGATTTCGACCGCGGCCTCCAGCTCTGGCAAGCAATCGTCCCCGTTGAAAACCTTTTGAAATTCGTCAGCCGCTGCCACGAGAATCGAGGTCATTCTGGAAAATATTTTGATTTCGCGGGCGGTGTAATCCTGCGCCTCGTCCAACAACAAGGCATCAAAAAGCTTCCCGATCTTTCCAGCGTCGACAAGAGCCTCGACACCAACAGCCCTCGCCTCTCTCGCCGCCTCCAGATCCATGCCACTCGTATCCACCGGGACGCCGTTTTCGCGCAAAATGCTATTAAATAGACGGGCGTGCGTGGTTACCCTGTCTGCAGGAAATTTATACTGGACACCGCCTATCTGTATGAAGTTCTTCAGGAGAGACCCAAAGACGACGACCTGGAGGTTCGGGTGATCGCCCAAAGCGAGATAATTCGCGCGTAGAAGCAGCAAATTTGTCTTGCCGCTACCGGGAGGGCCTTTGATAAGGATGCATTTCTCCGGGGGAATATCTAGAATCGCGGACTGTTCTCCTACGAGGTCAGCTTCATCCTTCCACCATGCACTCTTCATGTTTCGACACCTTGGATGGGGAGACTACGCACGACGTCTGTTCCAATCGGCTCCCCCTCGATGGCGTCATAGTAAGCGACGAGCACATCCGTAAGCGTGGTCTGAAGAAGGGGACTGCTATAGAGGTCTTCCTCTGATCCCTTGAAAATCGCCTCCCCTTGCGGAAGGTCGTCAATTTCCAATCCATCAAGAGACACGGCCGCCGAGCAGGTAATTGCGTATTGCGGTGAACCCTCGTTGTAGTCGATTTCGGACAGCTGAAGCAAAAGCGTGAGAATGTAGGGCATCCCCATGTTCTCGTCCTTGCTGAATTGAAGGACGACGGTGCGCGTATCGTGTGGGCCAATCTGAATTGTGCAGCTTCGAAGGGGGAAACATTTCAGTTCCGCCAGGACTGAGGCCAATCTCGTATCGAGCCGCCGACTAAACTGGTCCATGCGCTGCAGAAACAGCCGTCGGACTTCAGCCTGGGCGAGATCCGTGGTGGAACTCGTGACCCGTGACAGTTTTTGTCGCTCAAGGATAATCTTCCGTCGATCCTCAAGAGAGGCGGCGGGCAGAGCGGCCGCGTTTTCAAAATCGCTCCATTTCACGAGGTCCAGCCGGGTGAGTGGGTCCTTGACAAGCGCGCGTCGCGCCAGGTGCATTAAGTTACTGTCACCTCCACTGATCGGCGGGTTTGCGCGGTGGACAGCTTCCACGAGGATGGCGAACGGTTCAGAAGCTTCCTCGAAAAGCGATTTCTGCATAATGAGGTCATGAAGAACCGCTCCCATCTGGTAGAACGTCACGGCCCGCCATCCTTCGGTCGTGTCCTGCTCCTTGCGATCAAGGAATTCAGGCGAGCTATATCGAAGGGTTCCGATGAACGGACGTTGAAAGGCATCGGTCAAGTCCGATAATCCGACTGGCAAAAGCACCCCGAGGTCCAGGAGGATTGCCTTCTCGAAATCATCCGTTATGGCAATGTTTTCAGGCTTGATATCTCGATGCGCCAAGCCGAGATCCTCAAGGAAGCGCGCCGCTGATGCGATCTGCGATATTAGAACCCCATATTTTGCGGGAGGGATCGCCGCGCGGGCCTCATGAAGATTTTGGTACGGAAGACGTTCCATCACCACGAAAAGATGTCCGGTGACCGAGCAAGCTCCTCCGTCGATAATCGTGACCAAGTGAGGATGACTAAGGCCGATCAGCCCCTTTTCACGATCAATACGTTCAAGCTGGACGTCTCGCCCGTAACGTTCGATGAGTTCAGGATGGAAAACCTTTATCGCCCCTTCGACGCCGTCTCTTGTTGCGGAAAGAACGACCGCCGATTTTCCATTTCCGAAGACCCCATCTATCGCCCACCCTCCAACGTTGTCCCCCAGCAAGCTATCAGCCAAGATTTTAGCTTGAGCGCTATCCATTCAATCCACCCCACTGCAACACTGTCTAGTAGTGTTGTAAACCTAAAATTGCAATGCTTGGTCAATCGTTGAAAGCCGAGCAACGGTTGATTATCAATAGACCGCCGTTGATGTTAATCAGCCGGTGATTTTCTCCTCTTTCTCAACCCCGCCGCCCTCGCCTTTTTGGCTACCGTGGGTCTTAGTTTGGAGAAATTGCACGTGTTCGTACGAAACTGGAGCGCTTGACATAAACGTATCCGAGGATTTCCGCGCTACTTCGCGAAAGATTGGGCAATGGGTGAAATGTAGTTTCCGGATTCTTCGTTCTCGGCGCTCTGAACGTATGCGAAGTCACATTCCTCGGCGGGCACTCCCTCCGCCAGTCAATCCCCAAACGCCGTTATTTTCTGTCATTCCGACATCTTCGTCGTGTGAGCACTCACCAATCCGCTCACCGCGTTGTTGAGGGCGGTCTAGCGGATGGTTCGGCGCACGGATCGGGACTGAAACTCTCTCCCGCGCGGGCGAGCACTCGACTTGGGCCTTTAACGTGGTCATAAAGGGAAATGAAAACATTCGATGATCCACTTGAAGCCCTGCCGCAGATGGCTGATGCAATCAGCAAGTTGAATGACATATCGGTCAGGCAACAAGGCGAGATACATGCCTTGAAAATGATCGTTAGGCGCTTGGTCGTCCTATCGATCCTCCCGAATCCAGAGATAACGGCAGGGTGGGATCAGAGCTGGAATGTGGACCGCAAAAATTGGCTGTCGGCGCTTGCTGAGCTCGAACCCGGCACTGAAAATTATGACGGCAAGCGCGCAAGTATTGAGGCAGCTTTGGCTACCCTAGATACAATCCTTATTCCCGAATCCAGCACGAACGGCCCGCCTTTACCGTAATCAAAGGCGACAAAGATGACGAGTAGGCAATTTCTGAGCGATCAATTCCGCGGCAGCTTGTGAATTTCCAACATAACCGGCCCTCCCCGCTCGCAAATAATGCAGAAAAGCGCCCTCTCAACCGTGCTGAATAGCGCATCTTTGCCGTAGCGCCTGATCAGACTGGCCGCCTTCACCTCCGCATGATGCGAACAGTTTCTGCACCATGCCCGCAGCTTATGCCATTCCCGTAAATCGCCAAGAGCCACGTCGAGCCGGCATGGACACTGCCCTCCACAATGGTCTGTGGCGGAATTATAGGCTCGCCCGGCCTTAGAATTTTCTCCATCACATGCCGGCCGTTGAGGTGGATAAGCAGCATCCCCGGCCGGCGCCTGATAGCTGACTGCCATGCGGCCTGACTGACGAATGAATCCGGCGATCGACAGACTGTTTCATACAGCAATGGTGCGTATGCAGGGCAGCAAGCTAAGGCGAAGGCGTCGAAGGCCGGTCTTTGGGTAGGGACGTTTCAATTTCCATGGGACTGGCGAGCGCAGCATAGCGACGACCCGCAAGCGACGCCGGCACCGCTTTTCGCGATCGGCAACGGCAACTCAGGCTGCAACATCAAAGGCAACATTTCAGCGGACGGAGACCGTATCTATCACGTGCCTGGCCAAAAGTATTACAGCGTCACTAAAATCACCAAAGCCAAGGGCGAAAGATGGTTCTGCTCAGAGGCAGAAGCCGTTGCCGCCGGTTGGCGACAATCGAAAAGATAGTCGGTTGGCGGAAGTATGTTCCGTCGGTTTCGCTGATTTCCATGGATTTTCGATACGACCAGCCGGATTAAGTCACCACTTGTCGGCGCATCTCGACAGCCTCAGTGATGCTGATCCAACGCTTATTGTCCACGATTAGCCGGTGGATGAATCGATGGCAGCAGGCGCATAGGAGCGACATGTCCGACAGGCGGTTTCTGCTCTCCCTCAGCCGCGGCCAATGGGACGGTGTGATGCCCTTCAAAAAGGCTGTCGGTCGATCGCGGCGCATTTGCAAGCGCAGTACGCAGAAGGCTCGACAATTCAATTGCATCAGCATGTTGCCTGTCGATTGGCTTGCCGTGGCGATGGACCAAATCCAAGGCCAGCAACAAATCGTCGCGTGTCCATTTCGGATTCCCAGAGCCTTTCGTTACCGGCATGACAATGGCGCTCTCTAGTTGACTGGTTTCAATTCTGGCGTTGCGTTCAAGATGAACGACGCAGCGCTTGGCACGCTCAAGATACACAAAATTTTGCCCTGGTCATGTGGGCGATAAAAATGAAATCCATTTGAAGCCCGTGCCCTTATACAACACTCAATGTTAGGCGTCTGGTAACCTTTCCCCAATGCTAATTTAACATCTGTAGGACATTGTCGTTCGACGTAGCGAGGGTGACGGCGGTGAACAAACTATTCTTTGGGGACAATCTCCACGTTCTTCGCGAGAGAATTAATCCAGAGTCTGTTGATCTCGTCTATCTCGACCCGCCGTTCAATTCGAACGCGAACTACAATGTACTTTTTCGCGAGGATGGTGGAGCTCCTACCGAAGCGCAAGCAGAAGCGTTCAGGGATACATGGGAGTGGGGTGAACACGCTGCTGAAGCATACGAAGACGTAATGCGCGCGTCTGGTGATGTAGCTCTGGCCCTAAAGGGAATGCGAGCTTGGATAGGCCAGAATGCGATGATGGCCTACTTGGCGATGATGGCGGTGCGGCTGCTAGAACTACGCGATGTTCTGAAGCCAACCGGATCGCTGTATTTGCATTGCGATCCCAACGCCAGCCACTACTTGAAAATCATCCTAGACGCGCTGTTTGGTCCATCAGGTTTCCGGACGGAGATAAGCTGGAGACGCCAGTCGGCACACAACGACGCGAAGCAAGGACGAAAGCAATACGGAAACGTGCGTGACACGATACTCTTCTACACCAAGTCCGACAAATGGAAATGGAACACTCAATATATCCCTTATGATCCGAGGTACGTCCGGGACTTCTATAAACACAGAGAACCAGGAACAGGCCGCGCATACAGGTTGAGCGACCTCACTGGCCCTGGCGGAGCCGCCAAGGGCAATCCATTTTATGAAGTGATGGGTGTTAAGAGACACTGGAGGTTCAGCCGAGAGAAGATGGACCTACTAATTGCTCAAGGGCGGGTCGTTCAGACTAAACCCGGCACCGTCCCCGCCCAGAAGCGCTACCTTGACGAGATGCCCGGCGTAGCCCTTCAGAACGATTGGACAGATATAAAAGCGGCATCTGGCAGAGAAGCACTGGGCTACCCAACACAGAAGCCCTTGAGCCTCCTTGAACGTATCATTCAGGCATCCTCAGACCCCGGCGACGTTGTGCTTGATCCCTTCTGTGGCTGCGGCACTACGGTTGAAGCGGCAGAAAGGATCGGGCGTCAATGGATCGGCATTGATGTAACGCACTATGCGATAACGCTGATCGAAGCTCGACTAAAGGCCAATCATCCTAGCGCATCTTTTTCAGTGCATGGTCGGCCAGTCGATCTCGCGAGTGCACGCGACCTAGCTAGGCGGGACAAGCATCAATTTCAATGGTGGGCAGCGTGGCGTGTCGGCGCGCAAACCTACCGGGAAGAAAAGCGAGGGGCTGACCGCGGCATTGACGGAAACATCCTCTATAAAAATGGTCCCTATGGTGACGGTCGCATTATCATATCTGTTAAGGGTGGCGAGCACGTTGGCGCACAAATGGTGCGCGATCTACGCGGCGTGATCGAGCGGGAAGAAGCGGAAATGGGTATCCTCGTCTCGCTCGCCGACCCAACTCAACCAATGATCCGCGAAGCCGCTGATGCCGGATTTGTCACTCGCTCTGCTCATGGTCGACTGCCCAGAATTCAGGTCGCGACAATCGAAGACATGCTTTCCGGACGCATGCCAAAACTGCCCCCGCTGCCGATCCCGGAAAGGAAACTAACACCTTCCATCCGACGGAAGGACAAGGATCAGCTAGAGTTGCTGCTCCCATTCGACGGCGAAAAGATCATTCCGGCTAAAGGCGTGTTTGTCGATCCGCGCTTTGTGACCTTGACAGGCTAGTGGTGCCGATTGAGCCTGCAATAACTATGGTGACAAAGACTGGCGGAGGACTGCTCCGCTTTGCACGATGATTCTTTTCGATTTTTTGCAGGCGTACCGGTCGCTAACCAAAATGCTCAACGGCGCTCTGCGCGCATATTATGATGGCGAGTTCCACTCCACTCTGGCCGTGATGTGCTGAGCCAAACTGGCGAGGTCGGCGATACAAAGCCCATTGGTTGAAAGGCCGTGTCTGAATGTCAGGAACGCGCCTACTATCGGACATTCGGCGTGTGATCAAAGGCGTTCGAAAGCTGCCCTATATTCTGCTTTGCCTGCTGGATTGTAGCCTATAACTGGTCCTCGAGATCAAGCAACGGTCAGCTCCCGGCATCCATTCTTCTCACTGTGACCAGGGCTTCCGGAATGTCTTAGGTAGCGCAGTTAAGGTGGCAGAATGATCGATAATCCGTATGCCCGCTGGCTGAGTAAGGACAACGACAAGTGTCTTCCGGTGATCGAACAGGCTGGCATCTTCGGCATCCTTGCGGCCGTGGGGAGTCAGGTTCGGGCAGTGCTTGGCGACGGACCCACGCCATTGATGTCCGCTCTCGATCTTGAGCAGATCCAGGTGGCGGACTACGCCGGCTTTGACGGGGTCGACGAAGCGCAGGCCGCTGAGATCAGAAAATTCCAAAGGCGGTCGCCGGTCCGCGCGGACGAAATGCTCTTTCTGGGTTTGCGATCGTTGTTCCAGTTCGCCTGGCCAGAGCCGCGGAATGAAGAAGACATCCGCTACGCGGCCGCGTTCGACTTTGTCCTCAATCAGGTGTTGATGACGTGGGTTGGAGAATTCGCTGACCGGTTCTCCTCGGCGGAAGGTCTTCTGCCTTACTGGGGGCGGCTTGCCTTCCTGCGGGTGATGGTCAACTTGCCGACGGAGAACGTCGCACGGTTCGGCCTAGACAAGGTAGCCGTTGCGCTCGTGAAGAAGGCCAAGTTCAACGCGACCACGTGGGGGTTCGATAATGGGCCCGTCATTACGCTGAACTACGCACTTGAGCCAATTCTAAAGCAGCTCAATCGTTACCTCCTTCACTACCATTCCACCCAGAAAATGGCAGGGCCGGCGAGGCTCTCGCGTGCATGGCGCGGGATAGTGCCAATAGTACTGCACTTCTGGTCAGACGTTGTGGCGACGAAGCTCGTCGAGGCTTCGGTTGTGCTTTATGGCGAGGACATCGCGGCAAGGCTACACAACCTGACTAGCGATCAGGTAGACTTTATTGTCAGTCATGAGCTCGGCCACGTCGCCCTCAACCATCCGAAGCGTTTTCAGGCTGCAAAGGAAATGGGTGGAGACGTCACCGCGGTTCGGCACGAGTTTGAATTTGGAGCCGACACATTCGCCTTAGGCCTGATGCGTTCAAGACTGATCGGTCGCGTGAAGCAAATAGTTAGCGACGATCGGCAGCCAAGCGCGAATGATAATCTCAAGACTGACGTGGCGTTCGAGTTGCACGAGTACCAGCGTGCCCTTGGTGCAGCCTACCTACTGTTTATCTACATGGACTTCATCCAGCGAGCGGGGGAGCTGGTCAGGGATAGATTGGGTAACCGGGTGCCGTTCCTGGAACGCATGGACACACATCCGCGGGCCAATGAGCGCCTGAAGCGACTGGAGCTAATAAACGCCGGCGAGCACCTCTATACGAGCACGCTACAACGCTATGCGCGCGATTTCTTCGATGCCCTTCTAGATCACGTGTCGTCGCTCAGTGACGAGGAAATTCTGGCGAGCCTTGCATAGAGCAGCCGCCAGAATGCTCACTCCGTCGCCTACGATCGGCAGTCAGCGTACGTCGCGAACCTGCCTCAAGTACGGTAGGTAAGGGGGGCGACCCTACCCACCATCCGCCTTGGATTCAAAAGCGCGGTGGTGGGTGAAACAAGCACCACATTGTGCATGGCCGGTCCGTAAGCTGTTCAACCACGACCGAGCTCGCCAGTCCGCAAAGCGCCTTATCTCGGTCATTCGCAAGTCGCAACGTTCCCCTGAAAGCGGACATCGTCGGTACCGATGACCTTATCCATGATACCATCCTTTATCGCCGATAAAGGGGGCTGGATTTTTGTCAAGTTACGGACGCAACAATTTCGAGCTGAATTCGGCGATTGCCCTTCGGGATGTATACCGCCTATTCCTCGTGTTCAGCGGTGACGAGAGGATTTTTGAGCTAGCGCCCGAACCCGACGACCCTTTGAGGCTCATGCGGGAGGATCATCTATTTGACGAAATCACGCATCTGCTGGTCGGCACGGCTATCGCGAACAGAATTCACCTTGAGCATATGAGCAGACTTCGGGTCGATCCTGCGGAACCGCGGCACCAGCCAATTGTCGTCGGCTGTGGAACGCTCGATCCCGATGTTCTATCCGGCAAGCCGCAGGCTCCCCTCACCTTCGAGCAAGCCTGCAATAAAATCATTCACGCCATCCATATTGTACCGGACTGCGGCAACCCTTCTGAAAATCCGCTAAGTAGTGACGTGAAGCTCAGAGGACATTTGGGTAAAGCGGCCTGGGCCGCACACCTCAATATCCCGCAATATGTACGTGCCACGGTGATGAATTTCCGGGACCACACATGAACCAGATTGCTGTTACAAGCGGAACGGCCCTATTCGAAATCCCGAACGTCAGCGACAGGAACACAGCTATCTTTCTTGTGCTTTGGATTCTGAGATCAAACTTTTGAGCTGTCAACGATACTCGCCGCGGCGGTAAATACTACGAATAGATCGAAGCGGAGGGGTGAAATGATGACTTGGTGGGAGCGCCAGGTGCGGAAGTGGAACCGGCGGCGGAGCGCTTTCCAACGCGCCCGGTCACGCTGGTGGCAAGCCATTGAACCTTACACCCCGGCGTTCGTGCTTCTCGTGCTTTGGTTATCGGTGCTGGTTTGGATTCGGCCCTATTTTGGAGATGTCGGCACTGTTGAACAGGGCGTCTACATCGAGGCGTGGGGTACGATTTTTGACCTCTTCTTCGTCGCCATACTGCTCTACTGGTTTGAAAGCCGACGGCACCGGAAGCAGCAAATTGAGCGGTATTCCGAGGAGATCGATGATTTCAAACAATGGGACAACGACGAAGCCCGTGTCCGCATTGCTGGCAATTTGCGTCGTCTAGCGGCACACGGAAAGTCGGACTTCGACCTTGGCGGAATCGTGCTTCGGGACTTTTCGTTTCACGCAAACCGCATCCACAATCTTCGCGGCACATCCTTCGCTTCAGGTAACTTCGGCGTCTACAAGACATCTTTGACCAAGGTTAACTTCGCGCACACGGATTGCACGGGTGTGATCTTCTCCAGGACGGTCTTTGGGATCGCGGGAAGCGGTACGGTTTGTGCTGACCTCTATTTTTCAGACATTTCCCTCATAAACGCACGCTTCGATGGAGCGGTGATGGAATGGTCCGATATTCGCCCAGACGAAGATGACTGGTACGAGTATGACGGTGAGGAACGGACGCAAGTGTACGGTTCTCCTTTCGAAGAATCCAATCTAGCGGGTGCGAGCTTCAAAGGCGTGAAATTTAAAAACGGTGACTTCCGCTATGCGGTAAACGTCGAGCTTGCGGATTTCACCGATGCGGAAGGCCTCGACACCTGCATCTTCGACGAAGGAATCCGTGAGAAAATCGGCGGCAAGCCGAACGTCATTGTGGTGCCTGGGAAGGCTGAGCAAACACCGGTTATCATGACTTGGGAGTCGAAGAAGAAAGATTAGAGTGCGCCCTGCACCCGGCACCACAGTGAAAAAAACCTCCTCGGCATCGATAGCCAGGACGAGCTCGACCAGTTCGAGCTGGCACTGTTCCCTAACCCGGGCCGACGAGATCCTGCCAGCCGGCGTAGTGGACGTCTTCAGGATATCCGCAGCCCCGCGCACAACCTCTTTCGCATCTACAGAAGTATTGTTTATCATCTTGGTTGTGCCGCGATCATTGTAAAACTGTCGGCACATCTAGCGGTGAACGGGCGTTGTCGATACGCTACGCTTGAATCAAAAAGGTGCTCCAATGGTATCGTCTCAGGATTCGACACTTCAGCCGCCAAATCAGCCGGACCCTGCTTCTGTAGAGGTTGCCTTTGGGGAACCAATTCCACAGCCGCGCAATATCGATATTACGTTTTTCTCTTATAAGACCCGCCGCTCGACGCTGCTTGTAGGCAATCAGTCTGCCGACAACTTTGTTCGGGCAAGGCGCCACTGGCTCGATTTTGATTTCGTTGACCCAGTTTATGTGACCGAGATCAACGTTTATGCAACCGGATATGAAAACTACCACGGTATGGAGCTAAGCCTTATTCCTTACTTGAATGATCAAGGCGAGAGAAAATTAACGACGAACTTTTCCGGAGACCATTTCTCGTTTCAAGTTCGTGATTTTACGAAAGGTTTTGGCCTTCGGCCGAACGAGCCGCTTTTCAAATCAGCGCAGATTGAGCGAGTGGAGGTCCTCGGTGTCGAGAAGCACTATGTTGCTGAGTTCGTACAATTTGTTGACAATATCGAGACGAAGCGCGAGGCGGCAAAAGCCGATTTGTCCGTTTATTTCACTAAAGCGAATAAATCCTATGAGCAATTCCTGGCGCAGGAAGAGGAAATACGAAAGTTAGAAACCACCCTCGAGGAAAAGAGCAACGAGCTTAAAGATCTGGAGGGTTTGACACAGATTGCGCTGCAGACCAACAAAAAGACTCAGGAGGACATCCAGGTCGCAGCAACAGTCGCCAAGGAGCAAGCGGCTCGCGCTGACAACTTGGAGCAATCGATCGATAAGCTGACGGAAGAACGTCGCGTCTTGACGAAGGCTATTGTTGATTCTGAGGGCCAACTCGCCGAGATCAAAGCCAACATTAATCTCTTCCCAACAGACCTCAATGGTTATGTGCGCCAAGGTACGCGGAGCATTCGGCTCTACGCAGTCCTCTGTATTGTCCCGTTGATTTTAATCGTATGGGTGACACTCCGCCTTTTTGGCAACTCAGAACGTTTGCTTGACGCAATAGGGCTGCTCAAAGACATCAGTATTTTTGATTTTCTGCTATCGCGGTTGCCCTACGTCACGGTCTCGCTGACTGTGCTAGGCATAAGCGTAGGCGTTCTCCGTTTCTTGCTGTCCGAGATAATTGAGATCAACCGCCGGCGGCAGGAACTCTACAAGATCAGCATTATCGCGCAGGATGTTTCCTACGCTTCGCAGGACGGTCTCGATCTGTCGGTCGACGACGAATATGATCTGCGTACTCAAACTAAAATGGAGCTCTTGAAGGAACATCTCCGTCAGAATGTTGGCGATGAATACGTTTATTCACCTAGGCGAACATTCCTTGAGCACCTGAAGCGGTTTCCAAAAAAATTGACCCCACTACAACTACCTCCTCCTATCAACGACGGGGAAGCAAGTTGACACATCAGCTGTGAAGTTCGTACGGCGCAAGCGCCGTAGCCAGACTGACTGTACCAGCCCAGTCTCGACCAAAAAACTTCGCCAGGGTGTTGCGAGATTGACGACCCTCAACGTCCGATATTTAAAGTTCCGGGTTTCAACGCTGCCTGTCCGCTTTCGTGAAGAGTTTCGGGCGCCGGCAGGCGTACGAAAGTCCCCGAGGAAGGAACCCGCGGGCCACGGCCGATGGCTATGGAGATTTCGATTTTCGGCTGGTGTCGGGGATGGTGCGACCGCCGCCGGGAAGCGGCGGGATTGATGCACACGGACCGCCTTGTCTTCCGGCCATGCGGCATCGTCGGCTCGGTGCGCGGTCGGACGCAGCCCTGTCGACGCCGATGGTCACCATGGACGCGCGTGGGTTCGTTGCCGGAGGCTGAGTGCCTGCGCCTGAAGGCTGCATCAAGCTGTGCCGGGTCATGGGGCGTTCTCCCGGCCCGGTGTCCTTGCGTAGGGCGGTCCGCGCGGCTGCCTCCACCGTTCGAACACCTCGATGACGATCATGCGTCCGCCGCAGCACGGGCACGGCGGGCGGAAGCCGTCCGGTTCGGCCGATGGATCGTTCGTGGCGGGAGGCGCGACCGCGAGCAGTTCGCGGGCGAGCGCGAGGCTGGCCTTGCGGGCGGAGCTGGCGAGCAAGCCGTAATGGCGGATGCGATGGAAGCCACGCGGCAGGACATGGAGCAGGAATCGGCGGATGAACTCGTCGGTCGCGAGCGTCATGACCTGCTGGCGGTCCGCGCCGTTGAGACGATAGTTCTTGTAGCGGAAGGTGATACCGCTCTCGTCGAAACGGATGATGCGTCGGTTCGAGATGGCGACCCGGTGCGTGTAGCGCGACAGATAGGCGACCACCGCTTCCGGCCCGGCGAAGGGCGCCTTGGCGTAGACCACCCAGCGCTTGTTCCGGATCGGCGACAGGTGCCGCAGGAAGGCCTGCCGCTCGACGAGACGAGCAAGGGTGCCGAAGAAGGCGAGCTGGCCGGCGTCGTGGAGGGCGATCAGCCCGGTGAGGAACAGGCGGCGAAACAACTTGCCGAGTACCCTGACCGGCAGCAGGTCGGCCTCCCGCTCGGCAAGCCATGTCCTCGCGGCCGCGCCCTGGCACTTCGGACAGTGCCGGTTACGGCAGGAGTTGTAGGCGATGCGCCAGTGGCCGCAGTCCTCGCAGGCCTCCACGTGACCGCCAAGGGCCGCGGTGCGGCAGTGCTCGATCGCCGACATGACCTTGAGCTGCTGCAGTGTCAGATGCCCTGCATGGGCGGCCCGGTAGGCGGGCCCCGCGCTGCGGAAGATGTCGGCAACCTCGATCGAGGCGCGCACGCTCAGCCGTCGGGTGAGATCTCTTCCGGCTTGAACAGGCCAAGCTTGTCGAGCGGACTGGTTACGGAGCGTACCGTCCGGGTCGCGACCTTGGCGTAGAGGGCGGTGTTGTCGAGCTTGGCGTGCCCAAGCAGGACCTGGATGACCCGGATGTCGGTGCCGTCCTCCAACAGGTGGGTGGCGAAGCTGTGACGCAGCGTGTGCGGCCCGACCCGCTTGGCGATGTCGGCGGCCTGTGCAGCCTCGACGACGATGCGGTGAAGCTGCCGGGTGCTGATCGGCTTCATGGCGTGCTGCCCCGGGAACAGCCAGCCGTCGCGATGCATCACACCCTGCTGTCGCCCGACCTTCCACCACTGGCGCAGCAGCGCGAGCAGATCGGCCGACAGCAAGGCATTGCGGTACCGCCCGCCCTTGCCACGCTCGACGCGCAGCAGCATGCGCTCGCTGTCGACGTCGGCGACCTTCAGCGTCGACACCTCGGCGACGCGCAAGCCCGCGCCATAGGCGACCGAGAGCGCGGCCTGGTGCTTGAGGCAGGTGGTGGCGTTGAGGAGACGGGCAACCTCGTCGCGGCTCAGGACCACCGGCAGCTTGCGCGGATGCGACAGGCGGACCAGCCTGCGCGCCAGGTCCGGGCGGTCGAGCGTGTGGGTGAAGAAGAAGCGCAGCGCCGACACAATGCTGTTCATGGTCGGCACGGGAACGCCGTCTTCCTGCTGCCCGACCTGGAACCGGCGCAAGTCATCCGCTGTCGCCGTGTCCGGCGATCGGCCAAGGAAGCTCGCGAACCGTCCGACATCGCGGATGTAGTTGCGCTGCGTCTCCTGGCCGAACCGCCGCATGGTCATGTCGTCAATCAACCGTTGGCGCAGCGGGCTGATCGGTGCATCGAGAACAGGATGGGGCATGGTCAGGCTCCTTGTTGAAGAAGCCTGTGATGCTCTGCCGCCGCCGAACGACGCTCAATGCGGGCGCGGCAACCGGATCGTGACCTCTACCTCACCGCGCGCGCCCATCCCGCGCAGCGGGTTCGTTCATCGGCCCAAACGCGACGTCTGAGTGGTGGCTAGCTGATCGCCACTCCTGGCGCAAAGCTGCCAATCGTTGTGCGGCGCCATCATCGACTTCGATCAACCGAGCCGAAGTTGCCTTGGTCCATCTAAAGTTTGAGGGATGAGTCAAAACCGATAGATTAGAAATATCGGTTTCAGCACCAAAGAGGGCCAACTCTGCGACGGCGGTTTGCGACGGCCCTCGGGATAATGGCTCCGAGTTCGACACTGAGGGAGGATGCGCAAGAGCGCCAGCGGGGCAGTCGCAGGTGGTTGGCCCCGGTCGTGCACGATTCAACGTAGCCGTCCACCGACTTGCCCCACGAGTCCGCTGAGAAACGCTCTCCTGCCGTGATCCATCCGGTTCACACGTTGCTGCCAGTTTGCGCCGAACGGAACTAGTCAGGCCGCTTCCGCTCAACGGGGCTCCTCTTATTTAAGTGAGCACGATCTCGTCGCTTCGAAATGGCAACCAGGATGCCGCTTTGTGCTTCGACACCAACACGCCCCGGAATATCAGGGACGAGCCAGCGTCCATGAAGAGTGACGCATTCTCGTATCCGCCGCGAGGTCTCTCTCGTGAGGAAGCAGCTCGTTATATCGGTGTCGGATCGACGCTTTTCGACGAAATGGTTGCCGATGGGCGTATGCCGAAGCCTAAGCGCATCAACAGTCGCGCCGTCTGGGATCGTGTAGCTCTGGACATCGCTTTCACGTCGTTGCCGGACAAAGGCGGCGGTCTCAAAGAGCTGTTAGAGCGAAGCAAGCGAGACGGGCAAAAAAGATAGTGCTACGTTCATTGCGTATACGCCAAAGGCGTAGTAGGCCAATGGGCTGTGGGGAGGCGTGGCGTGAACGAGAATGAGAAGATTGCCCAAGAAGTGAAAGCCTGGCGGGCCAAGGGAGGATTCACTGCCGAAGCCGCAGCTAAGGTGCTGGGAATACCGAAACGCACATTCGAAGGCATAGAGCAAGGCAGAGGCTTTCCTTACCCGGTGCTCCTGCGCGTTGCCATCGAAAGCGAAGCCCTTTCGCTACAGGCGATGCTGGAGAACTCCCCCCGCGTTGAGCACCGGCGGCAGAAGTCTGGAAGGAGCATTTGATGGCTAGGCCCTTCAAGGATGCGCGATACCCTGGGGTCTCTTCGCGTCTCAAGAACGGCAAGCTAGCTTATCGCTACCGCGCAAAAGGGATGCCCGAAATCCGCCTTCCCGGTAAGCCCGGCGATCCCGAGTTCGAGGCGGCTTACGAGAAGGCCACGCAGGGTCATGGCAAGAAGGCAGTTATCATCGATTTGCCCGGTCGGGCACTGCCAAAAACCTTTGGTCATGCCGCGCGCCGGCTTGAAACGACAATGGAGTGGCTGGATTTTGATGAAGCCACGCAGCAGAAGAATGCGCGACTGATTGAGCGTTTTCTCAACCTGCGGGTCGATCCCAACTACCCACTCACCTGGCGCGATACTCCTGTCGAACATCTCGACGCGGATCGGCTTCGCGCCATCATTGAAGGCATCTTCAGGACAAACCGCACAGTCGCCAAACACATGTTGGTCGCCATCAAGAAGCTTCTATGGGTCGCGACCGATGTCGAAAAATGGATCAAGCCGCAGGATGATCCATCGCTATCTATCCGTGTGCGGGTGCCCAAATCGACCAAGAACCCAGCTTGGCCAATTGCGATGCGCGAAAGGTTCGAGGAGCGACACCCAATCGGCACAGCCGCACGCACCTGCTATGCACTCGGCTTCTGGCTTGGAAATCGGCGCGGCGATACCGCTGCTCTTGAGTGGGACGATCTTTTAACCGAAGAGATCGAACTGTTCGACGGCTCGCTGGTGCTAATCGAGGCCTTTGATTTCCGTCAGAAGAAGAACCGCAACCGCCATGGCGGGCGGGAGATGTTCATTCCGGTCGTCGACAAGCTAGCAGCGGCCTTGGAACCGCTCGATCGCTCGAAAGGCGGCACTGTCTTGAAGAACGCCTATGGCAGGTCATTTTCGGAAAAGAGCCTGACAGGCATGATGCAGCACTGGACGCGGCAGGCGGGAATTCCGAGCGGCTACACGCTGCATGGTCTACGTCGCACCTTCGGAACGTATCTGGCAGAATGCAATATCCAAGCGCGCGCCATCATGGAGGCGATGGGCCATTCATCGATGACGGTAACAGATGAATATGTGCGTGAGGCCAACAAGAAGCGGATCGCGGTTGATATTGCTCGTGCCATCAACGAGCGCGAGGCCAAACGCGACGCCATGAAGCGGCGGACAAACCTCCGCATTGTCAAATAACCAAATCGAGTCGGAACAAACCGGGGCCACGGCTTGGCCTTGGGCCCATAATGGGCCCAAAACGTTTTGGGCCGAGGGCACTTTTTATCAATAATATCAAAGGTTATGGTGGGCCCGGAGGGACTCGAACCCCCAACCAAGCGGTTATGAGCCGCCGGCTCTAACCATTGAGCTACAGGCCCCACACGCGGCTGGATTAATGTTTTTCCCCGAATCGCACAAGGCTTTCCGAACTGGCTGGCCGAGATCGTCCAAATCAGCCCATATTCAGACATTAGAGCGATGTGCGTCCACTTAGACGCGCGAAGCTCTAACGCTTTGAATCTACGCATCGTGCTTCCCGAAATCGATTCCGATTCTTGGGCCGATGCGGTAGTCGACAGCGCCACTGGATCGCAGACCGAGGAGATTTTTATGACCAGACATCTTTTGCCCTTGGCGCTCGCCGCCGCTATCGCGTTTCCGGCGATGGCCGGCGCGGCCGATTCGCCGCCCCCGCCCCGTATCGTCGTCACCGGCGAAGGTGAAGCGACCGCGGCCCCCGATCTGGCGCTGCTGACGCTCAGCGTCATGCGCGAGGCCAAGACCGCGCGTGCCGCGCTCGATGCCAACAACGACGCCATGGCCTCGGTGATCGCCGCTATGAAGTCGGCTGGCATCAAGGAGCGCGACCTGCAGACAGCCGGCATCCAGATCAGCCCGCGCTACAACTACACCAACAAGCCGGACGGCAGCCAGGAAGCCGAACTCATCGCCTACCAGGTGACCAACACGCTTTCGGTGCGCATCCGCGACATCGACAAAACAGGCGAGATTCTCGACAAGGCGGTATCGCTCGGCGTCAACCAGGGCGGCGGCATCTCGTTTTCCAACGAGAATCCGGCTGCAACTCTCGCCGAAGCCCGCAAGAAGGCGGTCGCCGACGCCATGGCCAAGGCAAAGACGCTGGCTGAAGCCGCCGGCGTCAGCATCGGGCGGGTGCTGGAAATCACCGACCAGAATGTCGCGCCGCCGCCGATACCGATGAACGCCAAGGCCTTCGACGCGGCGCGCGAATCGGTCCCGGTGCAGGCCGGCGAGAATTCCTACGCGGTGCAGGTCACTGTCACTTTCGAGTTGAAGTGACCGCCGCCTGAGACATCGATCTACCGCATGAAAAAGCCCCGGAGGACTGGTCCTTCGGGGCTTTTTCCGAACCCCACCCTTCCTCCCGGAAAGGGGCTCTACTACTCCAGGCCGCTGCCGGTCGGCAACGTGCCCGTTTGCCGGCAGATGAATGATTACCGGTAGATGACCGGGCAGCCGCGCTCGTTGGCGAACACGATCATCACGCGGTCGCCATACTGGCGGCCCGCGACTTTAACCGTGCGGCGGCTGACGTCGACAATACGGGCGCGGCGCAGACCCAAGCGCTCTGCCTTATTGAGGGCACGGTATGGCGAGCAGGACCGGCGCCAGTCGCGTTCGCGGCGGCGTTCGCGGTAGAAATCATCGTCGTCGCCCGTATAGACGCCGACGCGCGGATCGTCGTTATTGCCGAAGCCGAGATAGATGCTGTCTGCCTGGGCAGTGGCGGGGATAGCGGCAAGCGTGCCGAGGCCGATAAGCGCCGAAAGGGCCGCCGTCTTGATCGTGTTGAACATTGTCTTCTCTCCTTGTTCAGGGCTTCCGCCTGTCTTGATCAAACCGGTGTGTCTTGATCGAAACCGGTGTGTCTTGATCGAACCGATGTGTCTTGGTCGAACCGATGGGGAGGAGAATGCGCCTGCGTATCTGAACTTTTTACGAACCAGCCGTTCATATTGGGTTCATGTGGCAACAAGAGGTAATTTCGCAGTTTTCTCCGCTTTCAGGTTCTGAACAACTGGCCGGTTCTGCATGATCTAGCCGGTTTTGAACAATCTGGATAGAAAACGCCCTGTCGCGCAGCCGGTTCCGGGTCCTGGCTCGAGGCTCCCCTAAGGCTCGTCGTCCAGCATGTGCTCGAAATAGTCGTCCGGCTCGGCAAGATCGGTCTCGCTGGCGCTGACCCGGCCGCGCATCGAGATGCCGGCCTCATGCACCGTCTCGGCACTCCCCGACACCAGCCTGTGCCACCAGTAGAGATCGTGGCCCTCGGCGACCAGTCGATAGGCGCAGGTCTTGGGCAGCCAACTGATGGTGCGCACATTCTGCGGCGTCAGCCCGACGCAGTCCGGGACGCGCGCCAGCCGGTTGGCATAGTCCGAGCAGCGGCACGTTTCGGCGTCGAACAGCCGGCAGCCGACGCTCGTCCAGTAGATCTCGCCGGTGTCTTCGTCCTCGAGTTTCGACAGGCAGCATTTGCCGCAGCCGTCGCAAAGCGATTCCCACTCGGCCGGGGTCATCGCTTCGAGCGTCTTGGTTTTCCAGAACGGCGTTTCCATTGACGGGATGTGGCCCCCGCCGGCGTCAAGGTCAAGCACCGCGACAGACGCAAACCCGGCCAGCACCATAGGCCGACACCATAGGAATGACACGAAGTCGCCTTCAAAACGCCGGCCAATCGCCCTTCGTGGCCGTTAATGCCTGCTAACCGGAACCAATCCGGTTGATGAACAGTTTGGGCCGGGATGGGACGCCAAAAGGAGGATTTTCTAATGAAACGCCAACCACGGATTCTGGCAGGCACGGCACTTGGCCTGCTGATGGCGTCCGCGCCGTTGGGCGCTTTCCCGCTGCAGGGCAGCGCCGCGTTCGAACCGCCGCAACGTACCGCAACGCCCTTGATCCTGGCGCAATCGAATTGCCCCGAAGGCGAGTCGGCGGAAGGCTGCCCACAGCAGGCAGAACCTGAGCAGAAGCCGCGCAAGAAGCGCGAGCGGCAGGCTGAATCGGCTCCCACGGAGCAGGCCGCGCCTTCCGGGGACGAGCAGGGCAATCAACGCAGGAAGAAGCGCGAGCAGCAACAGCAGACCGAATCAGCCCCTGCCGAACAGGCCGCCCCGGCTGAAGAGCAAAAACCGCGCAGGAAGAAGCGCGACCAACAGCAGATCGAAGCAGCGCCAGCCGAACAGGCCGCCCCGGCCGAAGAGCAAAAACCGCGCAGGAAGAAGCGCGACCAGCAACAGCAGATCGAAACGGCACCTTCCGAAGAGCCTGCCGGACAGGCGGCGCAAGGCGAGAAGGCCGCACCTGCAAATGACAACGAGCAGGTCAAGCCGCGCAAGAAGCGGAACCAGGATCAGCAGATCGAGGCTGCGCCAGCCGAACAGCCAGCCAAGAAGGAAACGCCCGCCGGCGAGCAGGCCGAGCCGCTTCCGACCGACCAGCAAGCGGCTCCGGCTGAGGGCGAAAAGCCCCGGGATCAGGCTAAGGACCGTCGCAAGAAGCCTGTAACGGGTGAGCAGCCCTCAAGCGGTGAGCAGCCCGCCGATGGCGAGCAGGCTGCGCCGGCCCAAGGCGAAACTCCGGTCCAGGGCGAAGCGTCCGATCCAAACGCGGCTCCCGTGTTCGACAGCCAGAAGGATGCCAGGCGTAAGCGCAAGGGCGGCAGGGACAACGCGCAAGAGACGGGCGGCCAGGACGCGGGTGGTCAGCCCACCCAGCAGGACGGCGAGCAGGCGGAAGCCCCCAAGCCGGCTCCGGTCGACCAGGGACCGCCGCCCACCGACGACAGGACGGCCCAGCAGGCGATCAAGCTTGAGAAGATGGTTCCGGTGACGGAGGAAAAGGGCAAACGCGTTGAGCGTGTGCCTGACGTCGAGGACATTCGCCGTCGTCCGCGTCCGCAAGGGGTCGACGTCGTCAGGGAACTCGGCGACCGCGTTATCCTACAGTTCAACAACCAGACGATCGTGGAAAGCGACGATACCCCGCGCATGCGCCGTGGCGCCAGGAACGTCTACTACGAGGAACTGTCGGGCGATCGCACCCGGGAAATCGTCGAGCGTGACAACGGAATCCAGATCGTCACCATCCGCAACCGCTACGGCGACGTCATCCAGCGTTCGCGCATCGTGCCCGACGGACGCGAATATGTGCTGAGCTATGTCGACGAGCGGTACTATGAGGACGATGGCTACTGGCGCGATCCAGGTGACGACCTGCCGCCGATTCGGATCGACATTCCGCGCGAGGAGTACATTCTGGATTCCGAAGAGGTCGAGGATCCGGACGACTACTATGCCTTCCTCGAACAGCCGCCGGTGGAGAGGGTGCAGCGCCTCTACTCGATCGACGAGGTCAAGCGCTCTGCCCGTGTGCGCGACATCGCCCGCCGCATCGACCTCGACACGCTGAACTTCGAATTCGGTTCAGCCTCGATCCCCGAGACCGAGGTGCAGAAACTCGAAGGCGTCGCCAGTGCCATGGAGAAGCTGCTGGAGAAGAACCCGGCGGAAACCTTCCTGATCGAAGGCCATACCGATGCCGTCGGTAGGCCGGAGGCGAACCTCGCTTTGTCCGACCGTCGCGCGGAGGCGGTCGCAGAAGCCCTGACCAACGCCTTCAACATCCCGCCGGAGAACCTGACGACACAGGGCTATGGCGAGGAGTACCTCAAGGTCGACACGTCGGAGCCTGAGCGCGAGAACCGTCGCGTCGCCATCCGCCGCATCACCTCGCTGGTGGCGCCGGTCGCCAGTGCGAATTAGGCCATGGTCCCGAACCGAAGATCAGCGACGCAAAAGGCGAAAACCGGTTTTCGTAAAAACCCTGGCCAGCTTAAAAGCAACGATTCCAGAAACCTGAACTGGTTTCTGGAATCTATGCGGGAAGACGTAGCCCACCCCGATTTCACCGGAATGGGCAATTTCCGGCAATGAGCCGAGGTTGAAGGAGAATGTACATCGCGATTTAACCAGGCATTGAATCGCGAGGTCGTCCACCCCAGATTCTGGCTAGGGCTTCCCTGCCCTGTCCCGACTCCAGCGGGACATGAGCCCCGCCGGTACCCCCTCGCCGGCGGGGTTTTTGTTTCCGGCTTCGGTATTGAACTGAAGATGCGAGGCCTAGACAATTCTGCACGGTCGCCTCAAAGCCAGCAAGGCTGAGGAGTGAGAACGGCGTCTGGTGCCCGTCAGTAGATACTTTTGATGTTGGTTTCCGAATTCGCAAACACATCGTCGGGCACGAAGAAATCGCCGGCAAGCGGGCCTGTCGCATCAGGCGCATAGATCGAGAAATCGCTGACGCCCTCGGCGCGCAGCACCTCCTCGTCGATGTAGAAATTGCCGGTCGCTTCGCGCGACGGCCTGAGCAGGATCGCATGCGCGGCATGGGCCATGATATCGGGCGAACGGCTCATCGCCGCCACTGTCGCCCCGCCCAGAAGATTGCGCACCGCTGCCGTATTGATTGTCGAGATCGGCCACAGCGAATTGACGGCGATGCCGTCCCTGGCGAACTCCGCGCTCATGCCCAGCGTGCACATCGACATGCCGAATTTGGCCATCGTATAGGCGACATGGTTCTTGAACCATTTGGCCTTCATGTCGAGCGGCGGCGCCAGATTCAGGATGTGAGGATTGTCGGCCAACTTCAGGTGCGGAATGCAGATTTTGGAAACCAGGAACGTGCCGCGGGTGTTGATCTGGTGCATCAGATCGTAGCGCTTCATATCGGTTTCCAGCGTGCCGGTGAGTTGGATGGCGCTGGCATTGTTGATGCAGATGTCGATGCCGCCGAACTTTTCGACGGTCTTGGCGACCGCCTCGGCCACCTGCCCCTCCTCGCGTATGTCGCACAACATCGGCAACGCCTTGCCGCCGGCCTGCTCGATCTCTTGCGCCGCAGTGTAGATCGTGCCCGGCAGCTTTGGATGCGGCTCGGCGGTCTTGGCCGCGATCGTCACATTGGCGCCGTCGCGCGCGGCGCGCAGCGCGATCGCCAGCCCGATGCCGCGCGACCCGCCGGAGATGAACAGCGTCTTTCCCTTGAGCGACATGTCTTGCGCCTCCCTTGCAAATCTGTTGGTCGCGATCCTTGCCCGCGCCGTCGCAGGATACAAGAGCGGGGAGCATCGAGAGATGGTGACGCTGCGGAGGCGCCACGAAAGCCATGGACTCAACGGAGGAGTAATATATATATTCTGTAAAAAGAGGTTGAATATAGAATGGCCCTGTCGATCAAGAACACGGAAGTCGAGCAATTGGCGCGGGAACTTGCCCGCCGCCGTCGCGTGTCGGTGACGGAAGCGATCCGTCAAAGCCTCGAGCGCGAGGTTGCGCGCGAGCGGCTTGTGCCGCGCGATGAGGCCGACGACCTTTTTCAGCGCCTGATGGCGATCGCCGAAAGAGCCGCGCAGGTACCGAAACGCCAAGATGCGATGACCGACGACGAAATCCTCGGCTACGACGAACTCGGAATCCCGACGCGATGATCATCGACTCCTCTGTCCTTGTCGCTATTTTGCGTACGGAACCAGGCTATGATCGTTTCGTGCTGGCGATTGCTCAGGCTGAGAGACGGCTGCTCGCGGCACCGACCCTGCTTGAGACGACGATGGTGCTAGTCGGCCGCTGGCAGGACGAGATCGTCGACCGCTTCGAAGCCTTTTTGCGCACCGCTTCGATCGAGACGATTCCTTTTACGGCCGACCACGCCGCTGTGGCCCGTCAGGCCTTCCTGCGCTATGGCAAGGGCCGACATCCGGCCGCTCTCAACTTCGGCGACTGCATCTCCTATGCCACGGCCCGTCTCGAAGCCATGCCACTGCTGTTCAAGGGCGACGATTTCCGGCTGACGGATATCGAACCGGCTGTGTAGTCCACCGTCAGACCAGCACCAGGCCTTGCCGCATGGCGATGGCGATCGCATCGGTGCGGTTGGCCGCACCTAGCTTGATCAGGATCGCCGCGACGTGGAACTTCGCCGTATGCACGGAAATGTTCAAGCGCCGCGCGATCACCTTGTTGGGCGCGCCCTCGGCCAAAAGCGCCAGCACTTCGCTCTCGCGCGGCGACAGCGCCGGCCGGCCGGCCCTGTCGTCGACCGGCTCCTCGTCGGAGAGATCGTCGTCATGGAAAGCGAAATCGTCATGCCGATCGGACAAGGGGCGGCCCTCGCCCGAGATCCGGTAGCCAGCCGCCGCCAGCCGCGCGGCGGCAGCGATCAGCAGATCGTCAGCTGCCGCCGGTAACACGGCAAACACGGTGTCGGCCGGCCGCTGCCGGCTCACTCGTTGGGACAAGAGCACCTGTGGTATCGCTGGATCAGTCACCCGGCCTTCCAGCCCCCTGCCTTCCAGGCTATTGTCATCGATGATCGCGACATCCGCTCTGTCGCCGCTATCGCTGCTGCCAGCCACAATCGGCAGCAGATCGTCAGTCGCGGCAAGGGCCGTGGACAGGTGTTCGGCACGCACGGCGTCATCGAGCGCGATCAGTACCGTCAGTCGCCGCCTCGTGATCCCGTGACTTGCCATCGATCTTCTCAGTTCAGCGGCTTTTCGCCGATGGTCAGCACGACATCGCGCTGCTCGCCGCCGCGTATCACGCCGAGCGTCACCGACGCGCCGGCGCTGTCCGGCCCGAGCCTGCGGATCAGCTCGCGCGGACCATGCGCGGCTTCGCCGTTCCACGACACGATGATGTCGCCAAGATGCAGGCCGGCCGCTTTCGCCGGGCCATTATCGTCGAGGCTCATCACCATCGCGCCATGCGTGTCGCCATTGCGGATCGGGTGCAGGCCGGCGCCGAGATAGCCGCGCGCGACATGGCCCTTCTCTCGTAGCGTCGTTACCGCCCGCTCGATAGTCTCGTAAGGCATGACCAGCGCCCGCCGGCGCGGGCCGAACAGCAGCATACCGATCAGTGCGCCCTTGGCGTCGAGCACAGGGCCGCCCTCGAAACGGCCGCCGGCATTGACGGCCAGATTGATGCGCCGGTCGATCGTGCCGCCGCGCATCGAGCGCCAGGCCGGACCGACCTCACCGACCGTGCCGAATACGACGAGTCCCGCACCGTCGCCATTGCCGACGGCGATGGCCAGATTGCCCGGCCGCACCGTGCCTGCCTTGGCCAGCGGCGGCACGTCCGGCGCGCCGGTCGGCTTCAGAAGGGCCGTCCCAGTGGATGGATCGCGGCCGACCAGCTCAGCCTTCACCTTGTCGCCCGAAGAAAGCGTCAGCTCAATCTCCTCGCCGGCCTCCACCGCCTCCTCGGCAGCGACAAAATAGCCGTCGCGCCAGTGGAAGGCGGTCGCGGTGCGATGCTGATGCGTGGCGAAGCTCGCCGTCGCCGGCGCCGCTGCGGCCGCGATATCGGCGATGGCGTCGGAAAATGCTCTCAGATTGAAGTCGCTCATCTTGGGTCTCCTGGGTTTTTATCGCATCGGCCCGAAAGTCGGAAATCGATTTCCGGAAAGCACGATGCGAGAACTCAAAGTCTTAGAGCGCACTTGAGCGTCCAATGGACGGCCATCGCTCTAACCCAGATATCGCTCGGCAGCGCGTTGGCGGGTACTCGCCTGACGGCTAGTTGGGCGTTGGACTGGCCATCTGGTCAGGTCGCGGCCGATCCGGCCGCTCCGCACATATAGGCATCCTTTTTCTTGCTCTAAAGACACGGAGCCCTGCCATGTCCCTCCCCGCCCAGCAATTGCAGTTCGACGATGCGCTGCTCGATGATTATTCGGCAACGGTCGCTGATGCCGTGGACCGCATCGGTCCCGCCGTCTGCCGCATTGAGCGCATCGGTGGCGCCGGCGGCCAAGGCTCAGGCTTCGTCATCACGCCGGACGGGCTGGTCGTCACCAATTTCCACGTCGTCGGCGATGCCCGCAGCGTCCGCGTCACCATGCCGGACGGCGTCTCCAGAGAAGGCCGTGTTCTCGGCCGCGACCCCGACACCGACATCGCGCTGGTGCGTGCCGACGGCAGCTTTGCCGATATCGCTCCGCTCGGCGATTCCAAGCGCCTGCGGCGCGGCCAGATCGCCATTGCCATCGGCAACCCGCTCGGCTTCGAATGGACCGTCACATCAGGTGTCGTCTCGGCGCTCGGCCGCTCGATGCGTGCCTCCACCGGCCGGCTGATCGACGATGTCATCCAGACCGACGCAGCGCTCAACCCCGGCAATTCCGGCGGACCGCTGGTGTCGTCGGCGGCCGAGGTCATCGGCGTCAACACCGCTATGATCCACGGCGCGCAAGGCATCGCCTTCGCGGTTGCCTCCAACACCGCCAATTTCGTCATTTCGGAGATCATCCGCTTCGGCCGCGTCCGCCGCGCCTTCATCGGCGTCTCGGCCGACACGGCAAACCTGCCGCGCCGCGCCGCCCTTCTGTCGCAGGTGTCGAGCAGCACGGCGGTGCGCCTGCGCAGCGTCGAGGCGAACAGCCCGGCGGCCAAGGCCGGCCTCAGAGAAGGCGACATCATCGCCGCCATCGACGGACGCCCGGTCACCGGCGTCGACGATCTGGTGCGCCTGCTCGACGCCGAGCGCATCGGCCGCGAGACGCTGTGCACGGTGGTGCGCCGCTCCGGCATTACTCAGGTCACGGTGATGCCGGTGGCGCGGACCTGACAACTATCGCGGCGCACAGATCTGGCCAAGCAGCGAAACCATCAGCACTGCCAACTCGCCGGTCGGATCGAGGTCCGGATCGAAAATGGTCATGTCCATTCCGGTACAGCGCGAATCCGCCACCAGCGCCGCGAGGATGGCGATGAGATCGTCGGGATCGATGCCGGGACTGCCTGGTGAATCGACCGCCGGCATCACCGTCTGATCGAGCGCATCGACATCGAAATGCACCCAATAGGGCGAGCCGGTTCGCGCCAGCGTGTTCCAGGTCTTTTCCAGAACCTTTGCCGCGCCAAGCTCTCGCACGGCAAAGACATCGATCAGCGTCATCGCAGTCGAATTGATGTCCGGCCAGGCAAAGTCGGGGTCGCGGTTCTCGCGTTCGCCGATCTGAATCACCTGTTCGTCCGCAACAAGGGGGCTTGCGATATCGGGCCAATCGGTCAGCAACGGCTCGCCACGTCCGGTGGCGAGCGCAAGGTCCATGCCGGCGGCCGAGCCGAGCGAAGCGTTGATGTCGTAATTGCCCGGATGGCGGAAATCGCTGTGGCCGTCGACATGGACCAGCGCCAGCGGACCAGATCGCCGTGCAGCAGCCAGTGCGCCAAGCAGGACCGCGCAGTCGCCGCCGACGACCAGCGGGAATTCGCCTCGTCCCAGCGCGCCGGCAACAACTTCTGCAAGTTCGAGATTGAAGCTGCGTATCGCGTTGCCGTTGCGCAGCCGGGTGCCAGGCTGCGGCTCCGTGCTATAGGCGGGCCGATCAAGGTCAACCACTTTGAGGGGCGAAAGCGTCTCGATCAAGCCGGCTTCGGTCAATGCCTGCGGCGCACGCCACGTCCCCGGTGTATGACCTGGCCTCAGTGGGCGGAGGCCAAGGTTTGAGGGTGCGCGGACAAGGCAGATTTCACGCATGGAATGGGCCCAGGCTGATGAGCCTCAGCATAGACCGCAAAGACGTGACCGGCCACGCGGCCGAAGGCTTCATATCACATCTACAGACAGTTCCTGCCAGCCTCTCGCTCAGCCCGCCGCGCCTTCGGCATACTGCTCCAGAAACTCGGCGCTGGGCGGGATCGGCTTGATCACATCGATCAGCACGCCATTGGGATCACTGGTGATGAAATGGCGCTGGCCAAAGGGTTCGTCGCGCAGCGTTCGCAGGATCGGCAGGCCGGCGGCGGTGATCCGCTCGTAGACGGCATCCGGGTTCTTGACCTCGAAATTGATCAGCAGGCCGGAGGTACGGCCGCGCCCTTCTTCAGGGATCGTCTCATGATCGCCATGGACGATGCCGAGATTGACACGGCGATCCGCGACTGAGCGCAGATGCACGTACCAGTCGCTTTCGAACAATGGGTGGAAACCGAAATGCGCGACATAGAAGGCTGCTGTGCCGGCAACGTCGCCTGTCATCAGCACTGGATAATAGCTCGTCGTCCTCATCTTTCCTTCTCCTATCGAATAACATACAGTCTGCATGTAGATTTACATTAACATACAGGCTGCATGTATGCAACAGGAATCCACGCGCCGCTCCAACCGCGATCGCACCGAAGCGACGCGCGCCGACCTGATCGCCGCGGCACGAAAACTGTTCACCGAAAAGTCCTATGCGGAGACCGGCACGCCCGAGATCGTGGCTGCGGCCGGCGTCACGCGTGGCGCGCTCTATCACCATTTTGCCGACAAGCAGGCGCTGTTTGCCGCCGTGGTCGAGCAGGAGGCGGCGGCGGTGGCTGAAGAGATCGAACGCGCCTCGCCTCCCTCGCTGTTTGCCCGCGACGCGCTGATCGCCGGTTCGGATGCCTACCTCGCGGCCATGCGCGCGCCCGGCCGCACCCGACTGCTGCTGCTCGACGGGCCGGCCGTGCTCGGTCGCGCCGCCATGGACGAGATCGACAACCGCTATGGCAACCGCTCGCTGCGCGAGGGCCTCGTCGCGGCGATGCGCTCGCAGGCCATGATGAGATTGCCGGTGGAAGCGCTGACCGCGCTGCTCGCCGCCGCCTTCGACCGTGCTGCTCTTGCCGTCGAGGCCGGCGCTTCAGCCGAGGACTATCGCGCCGTTCTCATGGCGCTGATTGATGGGCTGTCTCCTCAGGCACCTGGTTCGGCTCGAACTCGTTGAAACAGCCAAGCTGGCGCTTGAACTGATCAATCAGCCAAGCCGCAGCCGGCTTCGGGCTGCGGTCGGCGCGGTGCATGGCATAAAGTGGCGAGCGGACTTCACGATACGGCTCCAGATCGAGTTCCACCAGCCGGCCGTTGGCCAGATCGTCAGCAATCAACCATCGCGGCAGTCCGCCCCAGCCCAACCCTTCGCGCATCAGCGCATGCTTGGTTCGCATATCCGTAAGCCGCCAAGTGCGGTAGGCAAAGACGCCGTAATCGCGCCCTTTGGTGCGCTCGGACTGGTCGCTGACGACAAGTTGGATGTGTTCGCGCACCTCCTCGAGCGGCACCGGCTTGGGAAGCAGCGCCAGCGGATGGCTTGGCGCGGCCGCCGGCACCATCGACATGAAGCCAATGCGCACAAGATGCGCGTCGACCTCGCCCAGCAGGCCGCCAATACCGAGATCGGCCTGTCCATTGACGACATGATCGGGGATCAGGCCGAGCGTGCCGATATGCAGGCGCAGCATCACGGTTGGAAATTGCGCCTCGAACGCCTTCAACACGCGCACCAGCACGGTGGAAGGCAGCGCCACATCGACCGACAGCGCGACTTCAGCCTCAAGCCCTTGCCGATGGCCATCGACGCGCGAGCGAATGCGCTGCAGCACGCCGACCATTCGCCGCGCATCTTCCAGCGTCGCCCGTCCGACATCGGTCAGCTGCGGCTCGCGCGTCCCCTCGCGCTCGAACAGTTTCAGCCCAAGCTGTGCCTCGAGATTGGCGATAGCGTAGCTGATGACCGACTGCGCTCGGTTGAGCTTGCGGCCGGCGGCCGAGAAGCTGCCGGTGTCGGCGACGGTGACAAGGATATGGAGCTGATCGAGCGTCGGGTTTGGCTGCATCGTTATATCCAATGTTTAGATGGAACATACATAAAATATACCGGTTTTTCAAATGGGTCAGCGAGTCCATATAGGTCGGGACAATTCATTCCAACCTTGGAGACCCGCCGTGTCCATCCTTCTCGTCACATCCAGCCCGCGCGGCAATGCCTCGCACTCGACCCGTATCGCCACCGACCTCGCCGAGAAGCTGCTTGCCGCCGATCCTTCGGCCAAGCTTGTCGTACGCGATCTCGTCGCAAACCCGCTACCGCACATCGATGCTGATTATTCGACCGGCATCTATACGCCCGCTGAGGCCCGCACCCAGCGCCAGGCCGAAGTCGTCGGCGTTTCCGACGCCGTACTCGATGAACTGTTTGCGGCCGACACCATCATCCTCGCTACCGGCTTCATCAATTTCGGCATCTCGTCGACGCTGAAATCCTGGGTCGATCACGTCGCCCGCTCCGGCAAGACTTTCGCTTATGGCGAGAATGGCCCGAAGGGCCTCGTCACCGGCAAGAAGGTCTACATCGTCCTTGCCTCGGGCGGCATCTATTCGGAAGGCGCTACCGTGCAGATGGATCACGCCATCCCTTACCTGCGCAGCGTGCTTGGCTTCATCGGCATGACCGACGTCGACGTCATCCGCATCGAAGGTGTCGGCATGGGCCCCGAGGCCGTCACGGCCGCTCTGGCCAAGGCATCGGCCAAGGTGGATGCGGTGGTGGCCTCGACCGGGGCAGTTGCCGCTGCCGCGTAGCGCGAACAACAGGTAATCAGAACCAAAAAAGGCAGGCGCCGGGTGCCTGCCTTTTTTGCACTTGCCGCCTGATGCCCGACGAGGCGTCGGCGGTTCCTACAGCTTTCTGACGTCGCTCCGCTGTCGCGCGACATCGCCATTCGCCAAGCTAACCGAAGATCTTCTCGCCCTGCTCGTCGACCAGTTGGATACCCTTCTTGATCGAGATGTCGACAGCGTCGTCGAGCCCGGCAAAACGATCGGCTCGGATGAATTTGTGTTCCTTCACCACGCCGTCGATTTCCTTCGAAACCACGCCGCAGGTCTGGTATTGGCCTTCTGCCTTGTAGGGCGTGGCGCTGATCAAAAATCCCTTGTGCTCGATCTGCTTTGCCGGTGCAGCACTCTTTGGTTCGCCCGCGTCACCGCCGCCACCACCGAAAAGACGTTTCAGAAAAGACATGGGAGCGCCCTCCAACGGCAATCATCCTGCATCACATAGCGTGGTGCAGGATGATTTCACTAGCGGTCCTTAGGCAAACGGGCAAGGGCCGCATCCGGCCCGGAAGTCAGTCGCGCGACAGCGCTTCGAGGGCTTCGGCCGCCCCTTTCAATATCGCAATCGCCTCGGCCTGCTTTTCCGCGGGCGCGTCGACGATATTGCCGAGGGCTGCGCGCAGCCGGTGGCGCACGGCGCGGAATTCGTCGCGCTTTTCCGAACCGCCGCGGCCGCGCCGTCCGCCGTCTTCGCCGTCGTCGTTCCAGCCGAACCACTCGCGCGCCTTCGCCATCTTGCGGCCGAAACGCTCGAGATGGTCGAGCACGTGGTCGACTATCTCGCGATTATCGTTGAGATGCGCCTGCCCTGCCTCGGTAATCGAAAACACCTTCTTGTTGCCTTCCGCAGATGAGACGGCATAGCCGGCCTCTTCCAGGAAGGTCAGCGTCGGATAGACCACGCCTGGGCTCGGGCTGTAGACGCCGCTGGTACGTTCCTCCAGCGCCTTGATGATGTCATAGCCGTGGCGCGGCGCCTCGGCCAGCAGCGACAGCGTGATCAGCTTGAGATCGCCGTCGGCCAGCATACGCCCGGCGCGGAACATGTCGCCCGGCCCGCCGCGCCCGCCGCCCCTCATGCCGTGGCCGAATGGGCCGAAGCCGCCGCCACGACCGCCGAACCTGCCGGCCATATGCATGAAAACGCGCTCGGCATGCTCGCCGAGATGATGTCCGTGCATTGTCTGCTCCTTGAGTTATGTCTTACGATATATCTCAATTAAGCGGATGAGGCCGTTGAGTCAAGATATATCTTACGATGTATCTGAGAACGGTGCCACCAGATTGATTTCGTCACCGAGCTTGGCTAATACCGGTTACCAGCGGCCCTTGCGCCGGTTCCAGGCATAGAGAAGATCGGCGAAGCGATCATAGGCATAGCGCGTCAACGGCAGCGCGGCGGGGTTGCCGAACAGCGTTGCAAGCCAGCCCTCGCCCGGCGTTCTCAGCCAGACGGCAATTGCGACATCGGCGCCAACCAGCAGCTTGCCGTCCGCCTCGGTTGCGTGCAGCCGGCGGCGGATGTCCTCCAGCGACACGCCGTATCCGGCCAGTGCCGCCGGCTCGGCATTGATGTCGCGAAACGTGATCCGCCCGGCCTTGATCGCCTCGACCAGCCGCCGCTTTTGCCGGCTGATCCCGGCATCGCAAACCGGACAACAGGTGTTGTACCAGACGGTCAGTTGAGGCTTGGGCATGTGTTTCGAGACGCGAGCTGAAGGGCTGCGCTGACTATCCGGGAAATCCCTTCGGCCCGCAATATTTCGGACCAGACTGGCCGCGCCGCGGCATCGTGCCGATGAATTGCGGATGTCTCGAAAAAATCAAAATTCGTAGCCGAAGCGCTCGAAATCCCTGGAATAGAGCCGTCGCACGATGCTTTTCGCCTCGCCATCGTAGACGGCGCGATAGTCGTAGGGTGCATTGACGTTTGCCCGTGGAAGCTTCACTTCGCCCGGCAGGTCGAGCCGTTCGACCAGGGCATTGAATTGCTCGGCCAGTGTTTCAAACCGCAAAACCTCGTCGATGATAAGGTTTCCTTGCCTGTCCGAAATCCAGCTCGTCTGGTCCACCTGCACAAAACGGTTCTTGCGTTCGAGATAGCGCAGGAAAGTCTTGAAATCCAGAACCCTGGCTCTGTTCCGGCGCCGGCCGGAGAGATAGTCGCGGCGGAAATAGTAGGTCGAGACAGCAAGTTCGAAAGGGTTGCGCACGACAGCGAACTTGTACGCGCTGTCATAAATCTCGGCCGGCAGCTTGTGCTTCACCCAGCTTGCTTTGTCATGCTGCCTGAGGAACGCATTTTGGGGCGTCTCGCGCACGGGAAGGTGTGACAGCAGGCGACGCCATTGCGTTCGCTGCGGTTTCGGGCTCCACGGCTCCAGCGCACGGGTGACCGAGGTCCCAGCCGTCTTCGGGATATGGATGAAAATGAAGTTCTTTTCGAGCGAGAGCAGCATTCCTCCTCATGATCAGCGGATCGGGCGCCGTCAAGCGGCGCCTGACCGTCGATATCCGGGCTCGGCAGCTTGCGCGGATCTGTAGCCGCGCAAGCCTCAGCCGAGCGAGGCGATGATCTCGCGATACGCCAATTCCGGGAAAGCCTTGAGCGTCCGCGTCCTCACGTTACCGCCTGACGCCAGCATCAGCGAGAAACGAGCGAGCACCGCATCGTCAGGCGCTTCGACGATCGCCACCATATCGCATTCGCCCATGGTGAGATAAAACGCCTTGAACGAGCCGCCCATGTCTCCCAGCAGCTTCTTGGCGGCATCGAGCCGCTTCGGCGACTCACGCACATTTTTGGCGCCCTGCTCCGTCCAGTTGATCAGCACGATATAGTTTGTCATGCACACCTCCCTCCGGAGCCTCGGAGCACGGCGTCACCGCCGGGGCGGGCATCCGGGTTTGTCGCCCGAAAAATGCATCCGACACGAGATTATCCTCCCACAGCAGGTGTGCTGCAACAACAACCGCACCGTCTGGCGAGACAATTCCTGGCACGAACGAAAAAGGACGCCGCACAGGCTGTGTTAAAAATGATGAGGACCTGCAAAGGCGCTGGCCTTCGCTCGATTTCTTGACGCGTGAACAAGCACGATAAAGTCTGAATCGGGTGGAATGTCGCCTTCCTGCTCCCGAACGGAAGGACTAGGGAGCAATTCGCGAGGTCGAGTTGCGACAAACCTGTAACTGGACATGGCGCAGAAACAGACTAGCATGCCGCGTCATGCGCAGACTTGCCCGCATCTTCGCAATTGTGCTGCTCGTAGTGTTCGCAGCAGGCACGGTTGCGCATGCAACTAACGCAACGAGCATGGCACTGGCGATGTCTTCCGCCGCGATGGCTGACGGAGACATGGGGGCTGACGGAGACATGGGCGATTGTAATGCCTGCCCTCCCGACGACAGCGGCAAGCCTCAGCTATGCAGTGCGGCCTGCCTTGTGCCTTTCGCAGCAATTCCTGCGCGGATCAGTCTCGTGCTTTCCTTTGTGGCAGCCGAAATTGCGACTTCACCGCTGGTGGAATTGGTCGGCCACACCGACCCACCCGATCCCTCTCCTCCCCGAACCATCATCCTGTAGCTGACGCCGGCAGGGCTTGCCCGTTGCCGGTGCAACGAGCATGGGCGCGTCGTACCGCCCGTGATCGCAGTTTCGCATGAGGTGTCTTTTCCGCGCCGCCATGTGCGCGAACGACCGACTTTTCAGGATGGTTGAACCATGTCCAGATTTCCCATGCCGGCGCAGACGCGTCGAGCCTTTCTTGCATCGGCAGCCGCGAGTACGGCGGGTGCGGTGCTTCCCGTGTTGTGGCGGTCGCCCGTCCATGCCGCGGCTCCGCACGAGGTGCAATTGCGGGCGGCGCCAGGTCGTACGCGGCTTATGCCCGAACCATCCGGCGAGATTGCCGCCTGGTGCTACGGCGGGACTGTTCCCGGTCCCGAGATACGGGTCCGGCAGGGCGAGCGGCTGCGGGTCGTGGTCGAGAACGGCCTCGCCGAGGAAACGACCGTGCACTGGCATGGCGTGCGCGTGCCGCACGCCATGGACGGCGTCCCGCACCTCACCCAGAAGCCGATCGAAGCGGGAGAGCGCTTCGTCTACGAATTCGATGCGGTCGACGCCGGCACCTTCTGGTATCACCCGCACCAGCGGAGTTTCGAGCAGGTCGAGCGCGGGCTTTACGGACCGCTGATTATCGAGGAACGCGAACCGGCGCACGTCGACCGCGACGTGACCTGGGTGCTCGACGACTGGCGATTGACCAAATCGGGCGCAATCAGCGAGGATTTCGGCAACCGGCACGACATCCACCACAACGGCCGCGTCGGCAACACGGTTACCATCAACGGTCGCGTGCCGGATACCTTCGCCGTCAGGGCGGGTGAGCGCATCCGCCTGCGGTTGATCAACGCCGCCAATGCGCGCATCTTCAGCCCCGACTTCACGGATCTTCAGCCCATCGTCATCGCGCTCGACGGCCAGCCGGTCGCGCCATACCCGCCGGATGGCGGGCTGGTGGTGCTTGGCCCGGCCATGCGCGCCGACCTGATCCTCGACATGACGGGCAAGCCCGGTAGACGGGTTTCGATCTTCGACCGGTTCTACGAAGGGCTGGAATACAAGCTCGTCGATGTCGCTTATTCCGACACTCCGCTCCGCGAGCGCGCGCCCGACTGGCCGCTGGCCTTGCCGGCCAACCCGCTACTGGAGCCGGACCTGGAAACCGCGTCCCGCAACGAGGTCGTTTTCACCGGCGGCATGATGGGCCAGATGGTGGCCCAGGACATGGGTGAAATCATGGGCCCGGGTGCGCCGGGCGACATGACGCGCGACATGAATTCGATGATGGGCGGAGGGATGATGCAGACGATGAATTCCAGCACTGCTTGGTTCATCAATGGCATCGCCGCCGACCAGGCTCGCCACGACATGAAACCGGCGCTGACGCTTGCGCGGAACAAGAGCCATGTCATCGCCATGACCAATGCGACAGCCTGGCATCATCCGATCCATCTCCACGGCCATTCGTTCCGGGTGATTTCCCGCAATCGCCAGCCCACCCGTCATCGCGAATGGCAGGACACGGTGCTGGTTTCGCCCCGCGAAAAGGTCGAGATCGCCTTCGTCGCCGACAACCCCGGTGACTGGATGTTCCACTGCCACATTCTTGAACACCAGGCTGGTGGCATGATGGCGGTCTTCCGCGTCGCCTAATCTTCCGAAAAACCGAAAGGAGAAAAACATGTCCAATATTCTGAAAGCTCTCGCCTTTGCGTCCTTGCTCTCCAGTGCCGCTCCGGCGCTTGCCGGCGAAAAGGACGTCACGCTTTACAAGAACCCGCAATGCGGCTGCTGCGAAGGCTATGCCGATTATCTCAGGGAGAACGGCTTCGCGGTCACCGTCAAGCCGACGCACGACCTTTCTGCCATGAGCTGGGAAGCGGGCATTCCGGCGGAAGCCGAGGGCTGCCATCTTTCCTTCATCGACGGCTATGTGGTGAGCGGCCATGTGCCGGTCGGCACGGTCAACAAGCTCTTGACCGAGCGGCCCGACATCAAGGGCGTGACGCTGCCTGGCATGCCAATGGGCTCCCCCGGCATGAGCGGCACGAAAGAGGGCCCGTTCGAGATTCTCGAAATCCAGAAGTCTGGTGGGACCGGCGGCGTCTACGCCAAGGAATAGGAGGCTGCGATGATGGAAGGCACGAGCGGAATGATGATGTGGGTCATGAGCTTCGCGTGGCTGCTCGCCGTGGTTGTGCTCGTCCTTGGGGCGGCAGCACTGGTCAAGTACCTGTTCTTCGGCGGCAGCAAATGAAAAGAACGCCGGTCCTCTTCTCGATGCTCGGGGTGGCTGCGGCAGTCCTTGGATTTTCCTGGCCCTGGCTCGCGGACCGGATGGCCGGCGGCGCCTCGGCTGCCACTGTCGCGCTCGGAAAGACGATCTATGCCGAGCGTTGCGCCACCTGTCATGGCGCCAACCTCGAAGGACAACGCGACTGGAAAAGCCCGCTGCCTTCGGGACGCATGCCGGCTCCGCCGCACGATGCCTCCGGCCACTCCTGGCATCATCCGGACGGCGTGCTCTTCCGTGTCACCAAGGAAGGACCGGCCGCGGTCGTCGGCGGCGGCTACCAGAGCGACATGCCGGCATTTGCGGGTGTGTTGGCCGACGAGGAAATCCGGGCCGTGCTCACCTTCATCAAGAGCACCTGGCCCGAACGGGAACGGCAATATCAGGCGGAGATGAGCCGCCGGGAGCAGGAGCAGGCACGATGAGCGCGGTCCGACCTCGCCCCGCCAAATCCCTCCTCAACTGGAAAGCATGGGTTATGAAAGCAAGAATCCTGATCGCAACGCTTTCTCTGTTGCTGGCCGCCGCGCCGCCCGCGCGAGCGCATCATCCGGGCGCCGATCTCGACAAGATGATGGGCAGTGAGGAGAAGTTCTTTCAGATCATCGACGAACCGGCCGCGCCACCGTTCGAACTGGCCGACGCGGACGGAAAGGCCGTCCGCCTTTCTGATTTCTCGGACAAGATCGTGGTGCTCTACTTCATCTTCGCGAGTTGCACCGATCTGTGTCCAATCCATTCCGAGGTGATCGCGGACGTTCAGCGCAAGGTCAACGCTACGCTGATAAAAGACAGGGTGCAGTTCCTGGCAGTGACAACCGACCCGGTAAGGGACACGTCCGAAGTCCTCGAGGCCTATGGTCCAGCGCATGGATTGGACGCGGGCAACTGGATGTTTTTGACGACACGGCCGGGCCAACCGGACGATACGATCCGGAAACTGTCAGAGGCTTACAATGTACGCTTCGAGCCGCTGGAAGACGGCCAGCAGATGCATGGGGCCGTCACCCACGTCATCGATCGCGGCGGACGCTTCGCTGCCAAGTTCCACGGCCTCAGGTTCGACCCGCTGAATATGGTTCTTTATATCAACGGCCTCACCAACAACGTCCGGAAACCGGCAAAACCCGAGCCCGGCTGGTGGGACAGGCTCAAGGTAATGTTCCGATGAACATTGACGCCACTTTCAGCGATGCCGCGGTTCACGACATATCCATGAGGAAGCGCTGCAACGCATGAATGATCGCTGGGTGGCCGATTCGAATCTGAGGCGAAAGCGACAATGCGCCGCCGAGCTTCCGGAACCACAAAGCGAATGATGCCAGGCGGCCGGTTCCTCATCAGAAGCCTCAGGGGAATCAGAACCGAAATGGCCCTCTCGGTCCCTATGCATGTCGCGCAAAAGTGCGCAGCGGTTTTGCGATAACGACATGCATAAAAACAAAAGCTTAAAGCGCGTAGCATGAATCCGTTCGAACGCGACGCGCTTTAGCCTACGACATCATCCGCAGCATCAATCTCAGATCAGCCCAATCCGCATAGGGCTGCATCCTCGAAATGACCCCGCCAATCAGCGGGATCGTTTCGATTCTCACACTGCCTGCGCAGCGCCCTTCAGAGATTGCCTATCCGTTACCCGGCATCAGCTGTCGAGGAAGCTCCGCAGCTTGCGCGAGCGGCTCGGGTGCTTGAGCTTGCGCAGCGCCTTGGCTTCGATCTGGCGGATGCGCTCGCGGGTGACCGAGAACTGCTGGCCGACCTCCTCCAGCGTGTGGTCGGTGTTCATGCCGATGCCGAAGCGCATTCTGAGCACGCGCTCTTCACGCGGGGTAAGCGAAGCAAGCACCCGCGTCGTCGTCTCGCGCAGATTGGCCTGGATCGCCGCGTCGATCGGCAGAATCGCCATCTTGTCCTCGATGAAATCGCCGAGATGCGAATCCTCCTCGTCGCCGACCGGCGTTTCGAGCGAAATCGGCTCTTTGGCGATCTTCAGCACCTTGCGCACTTTTTCCAGCGGCATGGCGAGCTTTTCCGCCAGTTCCTCCGGCGTCGGCTCGCGTCCGATCTCGTGCAGCATCTGGCGCGAGGTGCGCACGATCTTGTTGATCGTCTCGATCATGTGCACCGGAATGCGGATGGTGCGCGCCTGGTCGGCGATCGAGCGGGTGATCGCTTGCCGGATCCACCACGTCGCATAGGTCGAGAACTTATAGCCGCGGCGGTATTCGAATTTGTCGACCGCCTTCATCAGGCCGATATTGCCTTCCTGGATCAGATCGAGGAACTGCAGGCCGCGATTGGTGTACTTCTTGGCGATGGAAATGACGAGGCGCAGATTGGCCTCCACCATTTCCTTCTTGGCGATCGCGGCTTCGCGCTCGCCCTTCTGCACCTGGTTGACGATCTTGCGGAATTCCAGGATCGAGATCGCCGTTTCGGTGGCGAGGTTCTGGATCTCGGCGCGCAGGTCGCGGATCGCGTCCTTCTCGTTCTTGGTGAATTCCTTCCAGCCGCGCGACGTCAGATTGCCGATCGAGCGCGTCCAGTTGGGATCGAGTTCCGAGCCCTGATACTCCTTCAGGAATTCCTCGCGGCGCACGCCATAGCTTTCGGCCAGCCGCAACAGCTTGCCTTCGTTCTGCACCAGGCGCTTGTTGATGTCGTAGAGCTGCTCGACCAATGCCTCGATGCGCGCCGTGTTCAAGGACAGCGACTTCACCGCCTTGATCAGCTGATCCTTCAGCTCCTTCAGCCGGCGGTCCTGGCTGGGCGACAGCGTGCCGGCGGCAGCCAGCCGGTTCTCGACCTGCTGGTCCTGCAGCTTGCGCAACTTCTTGTAGGTGTCGGCGATGACGTCGAGCGTCTCCATCACCTGCGGGCGCAGCTCCGCTTCCATCGCCGCCAGCGACAGGCTGGCTTCGTCCTCGTCTTCCTCGTCGTCATCAGTCAGACCGCGCGTGTCGCCGCCGACATTGGTGATGTCGTCCTCGTCCTCGCGCGAACGGCGCGGCTTGTCCTCGGTCTTGGCTTCCTCGATCCGCTCGACCACCGGCGCCTGCTTGGCCTCCGGTCCGGCATAGGTCGCTTCGAGGTCGATGATCTCGCGCAAGAGGATCTTCGATTCGTTGAGCTCGTCACGCCAGATGATGATGGCCTGGAAGGTCAGCGGGCTTTCGCACAGGCCCGCGATCATCGTCTCGCGGCCAGCCTCGATGCGCTTGGCAATCGCGATTTCGCCCTCGCGCGACAGAAGCTCGACCGAGCCCATTTCGCGCAGATACATGCGAACCGGATCGTCGGTGCGATCGGTCGGCTCTTTCTTGGTGGTCGTCGCGGCAACGGCGGTACCGGTCTGCTCGGCCAGTTCGTTGGCGTCTTCCTCGGCGTCGGCAGCCGCATCGGCGGCTTCGGGCTCCTCGCCCTGCTCGTCGTCCTCGACCACGTTGATCCCCATGTCGGAGAGCATGGCCATCGTGTCCTCGATCTGCTCGGAGGTCACTTCCTCCGAGGGCAGCACCGAATTCAGTTCGTCCATGGTGACATAGCCGCGCTTCTTGGCGGCTTTGATCATCTTCTTGACAGCATCGTCGGAAAGGTCGAGCAGAGGGCCATCGGTGGCGCCTTCACGTTCGGTCTCGACCTCTTCCTTTTCTTTTGTCGCCATTCTTTATTTTCTCCAAGCGGCCAAGTATCAAGCCGCGTAAGCTGCCGTACCGGTTAAATCAGATGCGCTCGCTCTAGAACGCGCTTCCCCGGGCCAGTAACTGCATCTCTCGTTAAGTCCAGATTAACCCTGGTATCTGTGGCAGGCTGACTGCCTGTCCAGTGACCGGTACCTCACATCGCTGCATTTCCCGTCGACGCCGGCACGGGTTAACGTTTCGAATCGTCCTGATTCCGTCATTCTGCCCGAAGGTCAAGCGCCTCTCGCATGATTCGCATGAAAAAAGCGAATCAATTACCCGACTTAAAGCGCCGCGGCTGATTCGACGCGCAAGCACGGTTCTGCACTTTCACTCTTTCGTAAGCTTCGACCTACACCCGCCCGGCCCTGCCCGAAGACACGCCGAACCCTTCGATCAGCGCTTCCGTTGCCTGCACATCACGAAATTGCGCCTGGATCTCGACGAGATGCCGGTAGTTTTCGTCCGTGGGATCGCTGGCGAGCGCCGCTTCCGCCTGTTTCAGCTCCTTATGTAAGGTGCGCGCGCTGCGCTGCAAGTGGAGCGCCTGGCTGAAGGCGTCGCGGGCATCGTCAAGTCCGGCTGTTTCGAGCGCCGGCCATTGCCGCGCCCGTTTGATCAGCGCCACCACGCGCGCCCAGATCTCGCCGCAGCCCGCCCGTTCGATGGTCGCGATCACCGCGTTGCGGTCGTTGGCCATGTCATGCGCCATCGCATCGAGAATGGCCGCATGCAATCGCTTCAGATCGGTGTTGGCGAGGTCGAGGAACTCGACATGTGCGAAATTCTCGTCGATCAGCGCCGGATGATTGACAAGGGCTGCGATGATCGTCGCCTCGCGCACCGACATCCCCTCGCCGCCGCGCTTGACTAGCGCCGAGCGGCCAAGGCTTTCGGTAATCGCGGTGCGTCCACCGGCATTGCCGCCGCGTGCGAACTGTCCGCCAGGAGCTGAGCCCTTGCCCTGAAAGCGCCCGCCGGGCCGGCCATCTTGACGCCCCCCTGGATAGCCTTGGCGCGCGCCACGCTGGGTGCCGAAAAAGCTTAGCACCCGCTCGCGCATTTCCTGTTGGTAGTGATAGCGCAAGCTCTCGTCGCGGATGCGGCTGGTCAGTTCGCGCAGCGTCTTTTCCAGTTCCGCCCGCCGTTCCGGCGTGTCGAAGATGCCGCCGGCCGTTTCGCGCACCCACAAAAGGTCGGCGAGCGGCCGCGCCTCGGAAAGCACGGCGCGAAACGCGTCCGGCCCATCGGCCTTGACCAGATCGTCGGGGTCCTTGCCTTCGGGCAGAAGCGCAAAGCGCACCGAGCGGCCTGCCTGGACCGCCGGCAGCGCCATGTCGGCGGCGCGCCACGCCGCCTTCAGTCCGGCCTGGTCGCCATCGAAGCACAGCACCGGCTCGCCGGCCATCCGCCACAGGAGTTCGAGCTGATTTTCCGTCAGCGCGGTGCCGAGCGGCGCCACCACATTCTCGAAACCGGCCTGCGCCAGCGCGATCACGTCCATATAGCCCTCGACGGCGATGACCGTGCCGCCCTTGGCCAGCGCCCCCTTTGCCAGCGCTTGGCGCGCCCGGGCGAAATTATAGAGCACGTTGCCCTTGTGGAAGAGCTCGGTGTCGGGCGAATTCATGTATTTGGCGAGCGCATCGGCTGCCAGCGCCCGCCCGCCAAAGGCGATTATCTTGCCTCTGGAGTCCGGGATCGGGAACATGATGCGGTCGCGGAACCAATCGTAGGAAACCGGAACGTCGTCGCCATGGCGCACCAGCCCGCATGCCTCGATATCGGCCTTGGGAACGCCCTTGGCGGCAAGATGCTCCTTCAGCGCATTGCGGCTGTCGGGCGCATAGCCGAGCCGGAACGACTGCTGCGTCGCCGGCGTCAGCCCGCGGTCGCGCAGATAGGCGCGGGCTTTTGCGCCTTCCGGCCCTTGCAGCCGCTCCTGGAAGAAGGCGGTCGCCATTTCCATGATTTCGGTCAGGCTGGCGCGTTCCTTTTCGCGCCGTTCCTCCTGGGCATCGCGCACCGGCATCGGCACGCCGGCCATGTCGGCGATCTTCTCGACTGCTTCGGGAAAGCTCATCCCGTCGAGTTCGGTGAGGAATTTGAAGTGGTCGCCCGAAACCGAGCAGCCGAAGCAATGGTAGCGGCCCTTCTTGTCCTCGCAATGGAAGGACGGGCTCTTCTCGCCATGGAAGGGACAGCACGCCCAATAATCGCCGCGCGGCGCGTTGGTCTTCTTCCTGTCCCACGCCACGCGCTGGCCGATCACCGATGAAATCGGCACGCGGTCGCGTATCTCGTCGAGGAAGGCAGGTGGAAAGCGCATCGGGAACGGCTCGTTTGTCCTCCATATAATCACGCCGGCGAAACCCGACGACTCCTAATGCGGACCATACCCGGTTTTCACAGGGCAAAAGAAGGCGGCCGTTGCGGGCCGCCTTCTTTCCTATTCCGGCGACGGTCAGTGCGCGGCGATCGCGCCGAAGATGATGCCGGAGACGACGCTGACCAAGAGATAGTCGTTGCCGACGCGGATCCATTCCTGGCCACGGCCCGGACGACGCAGGCCATAGTGGCGATAGTCGCGGATCGGCTGGTGACGCTTCCAGCTCGAATATTTCTGGCCGTTGCGCCAATGGTTCCCCTTCACGATGACTTTCTTCTTCACCACGACGCGCTTCTTCACGTGCCTGTCCGGCTTCTTCCAGTCGACCTGGCTGTGGGTCGACTGCGGCGCGTTCGGTACGTTCAGCGGCGCGGCCTGGCCCTGCAGCGACGTGGCAGCCAGCATCGAGACGGCGACTGCGGAAAGAATGATGCGTTTCATCACGGGTACTCCTTGGTTGTCGATACCCAAGCAATAGGGCCCGAAGAATGAACCGAAACTGAACATGAGAATTACGTTTTTGTAATGATTTCATATATTTATAATAACTAATTCAACACTCCACTCAAACCGGATCTGAAGGTGTCGCCTGCACTGACTGCGCGGTCATCCGGAAGCCGGCCGGCAATGCAACCATTTTGCGATCCATCCATTTCCGACACGCCCTGTCGCGCACCAACAGCCGGCCGAATTGGGCAAAATTTATTATCCGGCTAAAATTAATCGGAGTAGCATCGATCTTTGTAATGCCCTTGATTCGCTCCCTCTTTTGCTCCTTTGCCGTCACGGTGACCGTATCGCTGGCGCCTGTCAGGCTGCGAGCCTGATATGAGCGGTTCAGTCGTTTTGCTGCATCTTGCCGGCGCGGTGGCGCTGATGCTGTTTGCCACCCGGTTGGTGAAGACCGGCGTCGAGCGCGCCTACGGCGATGTGCTGCGCCACAAGCTGCGCGCCACCATGCGCAATCCTTTCATGGCGGTTCTGGCCGGCTGCGGCCTGGCGATCGCGCTGCAAAGTTCCACCGCCGTTACCTTGCTGGTCGGCTCCTTCGCCGGCGCCGGCATTGTCAGCGGCATATCGGGCCAGCTTGCCGTGCGCGGCGCCGAGATCGGCTCGGCGCTGGTGGTCAAGCTGCTCACCTTCGACCTGTCGCTGCTGGTGCCGATCTGTCTTGTCGCCGGCACTGTCATGTTCATGGCCACCGAGCGGCGCGATTGGCGCCAGTTCGGCCGTATCCTGGTCGGCATCGGCCTGCTGGTATTGTCGCTGGAGATGATCGGCCAGGCATCGGAGCCGCTGCGCCAGAGCACGCTGATGCCGGTCATCGTCGATTACTTTTCCAGCGACCCGGTCACCGCCTATCTCCTGGCGGCGCTGGTCACCTGGCTGTTTCATTCCTCGATCGCCGCGGTGCTGCTGATGGTGACGCTGGCCGGTCGCGGCTTCATCCCGCCCGAACTTGGCATCGTGCTGGTGCTCGGCGTCAATCTGGGCTCGTCGATCATCGCACCGCTGCTCACCCGCAACGCAGACCCGGGTGTGCGTGTCGTACCGATCGGCAATCTCCTGATGCGCGGCATGGGCTCTCTGGCCATGCTGATCCTGTTTATGTGGTTGAAGCCGCCGGTCGCCTTTATCGGCGCCACCGTGCCCGACCAGATCGTCAACGCGCATGTTCTGTTCAACATCCTGATCCTGGTTGCCGGCCTGCCACTGGCCGGCCTCGTCTACCGCGTTTCGGAAAAGATCGTGGCGCTCGGCACCAAACCGGCGCCGGCCGATGCGCTCGACGTCGTCGAGCTTTCCGCGCTCAACGACAGCGCCCTGGACGTGCCGAGCCAGGCGCTGGCCAACGCCACCCGCGAGGTGGTGCGGGTCTGCGAGACGGTCGAGATCATGCTGAAGCGCATCATCGAGCTCTATGAGAGCGCCGACGCCGACAAGATCAAGGCGCTGGCCGCGCTCGACGACCGCGTCGACAAGAAACATGCGTCGATAAAGCTCTACCTGGCCAAGGTGACCAGGAACCCGCTGAGCGAGGACGAGGCGCTGCGCTGCCAGGAGTTGATCGGCGCCTGCGTCAAGCTCGAACAGGTCGGCGACATCATCGTGCGCAACATGCTGGTGCATGTCAGAAAGAAGCTCGAGCGCGGGCTGGAGTTCACGCCCGAGGGCTGGCGCGAGCTTAGCGCCTTCCACGCCTCGGTGCTCGCCAACGCACGGCTTGCCTTCAACGTGCTGGTCTCGCGCGATCCGGAGACCGCCCGCCAGCTGGTGCTCGAAAAGGATCGGCTGCGCGACCGCGAGAAGGAGACCAGCGCCAGCCATTTCGTGCGGCTGCGCGACGGCACCGCCAAGAGCGTCGAGACCAGTTCCATCCATCTCGACACCATCCGCGACCTGAAGCAGATCAACTCACTGCTCGCCTCGATGGCCTATCCCGTGCTCGAGGAACGCGGCCTGCTCACCGGTTCGCGGCTGAAGGCGGGATAGACTGGGCCTGCAGGCGGAAGCCAATTGCCCGACCATCAGCGCGGCAATTGCTTCGAGCCAGCCGCGAAAATTAGCCTTTGCTCAACCTCCCGTCTGTCGGCTAGAGCATTTTGCAGCCAGACGCCTTCATTTGGCGTCCGACAGAATGCCTCAACAAAGACGTGGGGCGCGGTTTTGGCTCCACCAAACGCAAAGCGCTCTAAGGATCGGTCAATCCGCCGGGAGAAAAGTAAATGGATACCCACTCGCGCAGTTTCGCCAAGGCGCTTTCCTGGCGCGTCACCGGCACCATCGACACGATGATCATTTCGCTCGTCGTGACAGGCAGCATCAAGCTCGCTGCGGCCATCGGCCTGACCGAAGTCATCACCAAGTCGCTGCTCTATTATTTTCACGAGCGGGCGTGGCTGAAAATTCCCTATGGGAGGAAGACGACCATCTAGCGCTTGCCGGATGCGGCCGGAGCCTGCCTGAACCGATCAAGAAAACCTAAAGCGGCGTCGACAATTTCTGGATTGCCCGCGGCTCTCGTTCGTGATTTGAGGCCATCTCATTCAAGGATCGCCTCCCAGCGCCATGCTTCCCCTTATCGCCCTGTTCATCGCTGCGTTCGCATTCGGCACCACCGAATTCGTCATCGCCGGCGTGCTGCCGCAAGTTGCCGATGGCCTCGGCGTCTCCATCCCAACTGCCGGCTACCTCGTCTCCGGCTACGCCGGTGGGATCGCGATCGGCGGACCGCTGTTGACGCTCGCCACCAAGACGATTTCCCGCAAGGCCTTGCTGGTTGGCCTTGCCGCAGCCTTCACCATCGGCCAGGCCGCCTGCGCCCTTGCACCCGACTTCGCCTCCATGTTGCTGCTGCGGATTGCGGTGGCCGTGGCGCACGGCGCCTATTTCGGCGATCCTGTCGGGCCTCACGGTCTCCAATGTCATCGGCGTGCCGGCCGGCACGGCGATCGGCAACATATGGGGTTGGCGCGCGACGTTCTGGGTGATGTGCGCGCTTGGAGTGGCGTCCATCGCTGCCATGACCGTGCTGCTGCCGCGCAAGACGGGATCGTCGCGCCAGTCCGTCAGTTTCGGCAGCGAGGTTCGCGTGCTCGCACGCCAGCAGGTCTGGACGTCGCTGATCCTCATGCTGATGCTGATGATCGGCCAGTTCGGCCTCTTCACCTACATCACACCGACGCTGCTTGAAATCACCGGCCTCGACAAGAGCCTCGTGCCCTGGGTGCTCCTGCTCAACGGTGTCGGCGCGACGATCGGCGTCTTCCTTGGCGGGCGGCTCGCCGACTGGAAACTGATGCCGTCGCTCATCACCATGCTTTTCATGCAGGCGGTGACACTTGCCGTCATTTACGCCGTCAGCCCGTACCCGGTGCCGATGGTCGTAGCGATCACTATCTGGGGCGGTCTCAGCTTTGCCATCGGCACGCCGATCCAGACCCGGATCCTGACCTGGACGGCGGATGCCTCCAACCTCGCCTCATCGCTCATCCCGGCCGGCTTCAATGTCGGCATCGCGCTGGCCGCCTCGCTCGGCGCTGCCATGCTCAATGCCGGTTATGGCTATCGCAGCCTGCCGGTGGTTGGCGCCATTGCCATGCTGGTCGCCGTGGCGGTCGCGCTTGCCTCGCATGTCTGGGAGTGGCGCCGCAACACGACGCCACCGCTACCGGCTGCAGCCGAGTAGACAGCAGACTCTACAAATCGATCCGGCGTAGGCTTTCGGCGCCGCCATAGGCAGCATCCTCGAAGAAACGCCCGACGAGCCGTCCGCCATTGGCCAGCACCACCTTCTGCGGGGCGAGATTTACGGGTCTGGGCGGAGATCAACAGGATTCGGAAGTTGATCTTCAGGGACGGCTTTCTAAAATCAGATATCATCGACTACACACTACCACTTGGAGTGAACCCAATGGCCGGCAACACGTCCGAGAAATCGGCGAAGGCCGTCGCCGAGCGGGCCGCTACGAAGGCGACCAAACCGCGCAAGGCGACGCCGAAGCCGCAGTCCGGCAAGGCCGCGAAGCCGACCCTCCTCGCAGGCGGCAACCCCCAGATCGCGAAGGCCGAAGGCGACGCTCCCGTGCAGGCCTACATCGCGGCCATGCCGGGCTGGAAAAGCGACATCGGGCGCCGTCTCGACGCGATCATCGAGCGCACCGTGCCGGGCGTGCACAAGGCAGTCAAATGGAACTCGCCGTTTTACGGCATCGAAGGCCAGGGCTGGTTCCTGTCGCTCCACGTCTTCACCCGCTACGTCAAAGTGACCTTCTTCCGAGGCACGTCGCTGCGTCCTCTTCCTCTCGGCGAGTCCAAGCACAAGGAAGTGCGCTATCTCGATATTTATGAGGACCAGCTCGACGAAGCTCAGTTCGCCGCTTGGGTGAAGCAAGCCAGCCAATTGCCAGGCGAACGACTGTGAGATGCATCGCGAATTAGCCAAGGGCGTCCGCAAGAACCTCATTCAAGCGTGCAAACGCGGTGGGCTCGTCTGGCGCATGGGCCGGATTAACTTCTGTGACGGTCAGGCCGCGCCATTGCTGCAGGGCGGTCAACTGCTTTAGCACGAAGGCGGCTTGCTCCAGTTTGAGACCGTCGCAACGGCGCACATTCTCAGCAATCGGGAAATCGATAAAGGAGAGCACATCGACATCGAAGTGAATAAGCACGCAGTCAAAGCGCGCCGCCCATTCGGCCGCGCGCGCCGCCGCCGCCTCGATATCACTCAAAGCCTCCTCACGCGATATAACCTTGACCGCATTATCTCTGATGGCGGCGGCTTCGGGCGGAGTGATATTCTCGACGCCGAAATAGAGGAGCTGCTGAGGCACGAGCATCGGACGGGTTGGGCCGAGCCCGGCGAGCGAAGGCTCGCGTCCCGGGATGTCGAGCAGATGAGCGACACCAGTCCAGTCCAAGGCGCCGTCGCTCGTGTCAGGTGTGTTGAGATCGGCGTCAAAGTCTATGTAGACGAGTCCGATCCGCGCGCCGGCCGCGTTCGCTCCAGCGACCGTTCCCAGCTCCACAGTACAATCGCCGCCTAAGACAAGCACGTCTTCCTGCGCTGCAATCGCCGTCGCCACGTGGCTTGCGACCAAGTCACAGGCCCCGCGCACGGCCTCCAGGTTCATGGCCTGCGGCCGCGAGGGATCCGGCCGCCACCGGAACGATGCAACATCGCCATGGTCCCTGACGGCTCTGCCTCGGCTCGCGAGCGCTTCTGCGAGCCCATGTCGCCGAAACGCCGCGGGGGCTCGTTCCTGCCCCGGCGAATAGGCGCCGGCGCTGGTGGCGGCGCCGATAATGTTCAACAGACGCGCCGCCAAAATCGAAGCTCCATTTTCGTATGATCCTCGTTGCAAAACGGGTCTGGAGGGAGGAAGGTTCCTCCTCGACGTCGAGAGTTTGTCGCCCGCGCCGGAAGGGCAAACGGCTTGCCGCATTGATGCCGTCGTGAGACGCCGGACGCCGAACGTTCTCAAAGCCACTGGGACCAATCATGACCAAAGCGACAACAGCCATGAAGAAGAGCGGCTCGATGGAAGGAGCAGGAGGAGACACTCCCTCTCAGTTGATAGATGCGAGAATCAACGAGCTGAGCGATTGGCGGGGCGAGATGCTCGCTCGGGTCAGAACCCTCATCAAGCAGGCCGATCCCGAAGTGGTCGAGGAGTGGAAGTGGAGAGGGGTTCCGGTGTGGGAGCACGCCGGAATAATCTGCACCGGTGAGACGTACAAGAATGTCGTCAAGATGACCTTCGCCAAGGGCGCCTCGCTGGAGGATCCTTCAGGCCTCTTCAACTCCAGCCTCGAAGGCAACACCAGGCGCGCTATCGATATCCATGAGGGCGACAAGATCGATGAAGAGGCGTTGAAGGCGCTCATTCGCGGCGCCGTGGCACTGAACATGTCGGGGCGAGCTACCGCCCGCTCTCAGAAACCAAAGGGCGCTTGAGGATCATCAACAACCGGCCAGCGCTGCTCCTTGCGGCCGCCTCCTTCACGGCCTTGAGCATCGCTGCAGCCGGGAAAATCCCTACTGCAGCAGTCCCTTGACGATGCCGCTCGCCTTGGAGAAATCCATCTGGCCCGCGTATTTCTCCTTGAGTGCAGCCATCACCTTGCCCATGTCCTTGACGCCGCTGGCACCGGTCTCGGCGATGGCGGCGCGGATCGCCGTTTCGGTTTCTGCCTGACCCAGTTGCGTCGGCAGGAAATCGCGGATGATGGCCATCTCGTCGCGCTCCTGCGCGGCAAGCTCCGGCCGCTTGCCGTCGTCGAAAGCCTTGGCCGACTCCTCGCGCTGCTTTACCATCTTGGCCAGGATCTGCAGGATCTCGTCATCGCTGGCCGGTTCTTTGCCGGCGCCGCGATTGGCGATGTCGCGATCGTGAATGGCCGCCTGGATCAGCCGCAATGTCGGCAGCCGGCGCTTGTCCTGCGCCTTCATCGCGCTCTTCAGGGATTCGGCGATTTTGCCGCGCATGATGCTTTCTCCTTCGAATGCGACGAACAATAGCCGTGCCGAAACCCCAAGGCAATTCGACGCCGCCCGGCAAACCGCTGATATTGTTCGACGAAATAAATCGCGCCTGCGGGCGTAGCGTCATTGACCGCTCTGGCGCCTTCCCCTATGTACTGGGCCTTGCATGAACTGAATTTTTGTTGCGCGCGCTGGCTGCGAAATCGCCGCTGCGCGCGGTTTGCTGCGCACAATGGTTCGCCGGACCGATTGAAGGGCGCAGCCTTTTAGGAGTGCCGCCATGGCAACGATGACCGCCGCGTCGACCCCCCCTTGGGCCACCGAGAAACCGACCGCCTTGCTGGTGCTGGCCGACGGCACCGTCATCGAGGGCCGCGGCCTTGGCGCCACCGGCTCCGCCGTCGCCGAGGTTTGCTTCAACACCGCGCTGACAGGCTATCAGGAAATCCTCACCGACCCGTCCTACGCCGGCCAGATCGTCACCTTCACCTTTCCGCATATCGGCAATATCGGCACCAATGACGAGGACATCGAGGATCTCAATCCGGTTGCCCGCGCCGGCGCCGTCGGCGCCGTGTTCAAGGCCGATGTCACCAACCCGTCCAGCTATCGCGCCGCAGCTGGTCTCGACCAATGGCTGAAGAAACGCGGCATCGTCGCGCTTTCGGGCATCGACACCCGTGCGCTGACCGCGCTGATCCGTGAAAAGGGCATGCCCAACGCCGTCATCGCGCATGCGCCCGACCGCATGTTCGACATCGATGATCTGAAGCGCCGCGCCGCCGCCTGGTCCGGCTTGATCGGGCTTGACCTGGCCAAGGACGTCACTTCCGGCCAGTCCTCGGTCTGGCGCGAGACGCCCTGGGTCTGGGACGAGGGCTTTGGCGAACAGATCGATCCGTCCATGCACGTCGTCGCCATCGACTATGGCGTCAAGCGCAACATATTGCGCCTGCTTGCCGGTCTCGGCGCCAAGGTCACCGTAGTGCCGGCCAACACCGGCGCCGAGGAGATCCTCGCCATGCGGCCCGACGGCATCTTTCTTTCCAACGGTCCCGGCGACCCGGAAGCCACCGGCGACTATGCCGTTCCGGTCATCCAGGACCTGCTGAAGACCGACATCCCGGTCTTCGGCATCTGCCTCGGCCACCAGATGCTGGCGCTGGCGCTGGGCGGCAAGACCGCCAAAATGCATCAGGGCCATCACGGCGCCAACCATCCGGTCAAGGATCACACCACCGGCAAGGTCGAGATCGTCTCGATGAATCATGGCTTTGCCGTCGATGCCGACTCGTTGCCCACGGGAGTCGAAGAAACCCACGTCTCGCTGTTCGACGGGTCGAACTGCGGCATCACGCTGACAGGAAGGCCGGTGTTCTCGGTCCAGCATCATCCCGAAGCCTCGCCCGGCCCGCAGGATTCGCACTATCTGTTCCGCCGCTTCGTCAACCTCATCCGCGAAAAGCGCGGCGAGCCGGCGCTGGCGGAGCGCTGACTATCTGTACGCGAGAAGCCTTGGCAATAATATCGCTTAACTTTCCGCGATAAATCTGCGATATCATCACCGTGAAGACGATCATCCTCTCGGTGTCGGCGGCTCGCGATCTCGACAACCTGCCGGCCGATGTCCGCGAGCAGATCGCCGAAGGCCTGATCTCCTATGCCGTCAGCGGGCGGGGAGATATCAAGCGCCTTGCTGGCAGGGACGGCTACAGACTGCGGATCGGTCGCTACCGCGTCATATTCGATGAAGACCGCACGACGATCCTCGCGATCTATATCGGCAAACGCGAAACGACAACCTACCGTCGGTCATAGCAGGACAGGACACCATGAACGCCCCGCAAATCATAAAGACGCCAACCGGAGAAGAGCTGGTCGTTATCCCAAAGGCGGACTACGAGGCTCTGTTGCACGCGGCCGAAGAGGCTCTTGAAGACGCTGCGGATGTGGCGGTTTACGACGAGCGAAAGGCTAGTCTCAAAACGGAAAAACCCCTGCCTGCGGATGTGACCATGGAAATTCTGCGGGGCTCCAGCCGGCTCAAGGCGCTGCGCAAATGGCGGCGCCTGACGCAGGCCGAATTGGCGACCACGGTCGGTGTCAGCCAGGGTTTTCTGTCGGATCTTGAGTCCAATCGCCGTAAGCCATCGGCGCAGACCAGCGCGATGCTGGCGAAGGCACTGGATATTCCGGGCGAATGGATTGAATCCTAGTGCGCATGGCCCTTAGGCCACCGTCGCCGTCGTGACGTTCTTCACCGCGACCGGTCTTTCGACCCTGAGCACAAACGCGATCAGCGACAAAGCAAGAAAAATGCCGCCGAGCACGAAGGGCGCGCCGCCGAACGCCACCGGCGCGCTTGGCCCGGTGAACCAGGCGAAGATTCCCGTATGAAGCAACGGCGTGATGATGCTGGTGATCGAAAACACGCTCGTCATCGCACCCTGCAATTCGCCTTGCGCGGAGGGCGGCACCTTGGCCGCCGCCAGGCTCCGCAGCGGCGGGTCGGCCAGCGCCTCGAGGCACGATCACCGCATAGATCATCCAGCCCTTCCATGCCGCGGCATAGCCGAAGGCGGCGAGCGCGGTAAAAGCAAGGCCGATGGCAGCGGTCCGCCATTCGCCGAGCCGTGGAATGACGCGCGGCAGGACAAAACCCATCACCAGTGCGCCGCCGAGGCCGAAGACGCCGAGCGAGAAGCCGATCTGCTGTTCGCTCCAGCCGTAGCGATAGCTGCCGACGAACGACCACACGGCAGGGTACATCATGTGGCCGAGCGTCATCAGGAAGAACACCAGCCCGATCCAGCCGATGCCATGATAGTTGCGCATCTGCTTCAGGGCGCCGAGAGGATTGGCGCGGCGCCACTCGAATCGCCGACGGTGGTGCTGCTCCAGGGTTTCCGGCAGGAAGAACCAGCCAACGATGAAGTTGATGAGAGCAAGCACCGCCGCGCCCCAGAACGGCACCCGCGGCCCGAACTCGCCAAGCAACCCGCCCAGCACCGGGCCGATGATGAAACCGACACCGAAGGCGATGCCAAGCAGGCCGAAATTCTTCGCCCTGTTCTCGTCGGTGCTGACATCAGCGATGAAGGCGGAGGCAGTCGAATAGCTGGCGCCGCTGATGCCGGCCAGCACCCGGCCGATGAACAGGACCGAATACGACCAGGCCACCGCGCAGATCAGATTGTCGATGGCGAAGGTCAGCACCGAGGCCAGCAGGATCGGGCGCCGGCCAAAGCGGTCGCTGAGATTGCCGACCAGCGGCGCGAACAGGAACTGCATGGCCGCGTAGACGAAGAACAGCCAGCCGCCTTCGATTGCCGCTTCGCTGACGCCGACGCCAGTCAGCTCCTGCAGATAGGCCGGCAGCACCGGCATGATGATGCCGATGCCGGTGATGTCGAGCAGCAGCGTGGTGAAAACAAGCGCAAGACCCCGCCTGGCGGTTTTGGCTTCGATCATGACGGTATCGACTCCCGGAGCCGCCTCGGAGCGAAGGCGAAAGGGCTCGTTATAGGCGAGTCAGCCGCTCAGAACAATAAGGGAACACGCCAGGAATTTTTATCCTGACATCAACTGTCGACATGAATGCGGCCACAACCCTGCATAACCGCCGGCGCTTCAACGGTCATTCGACAGGAAGGTCCGAGCACCTCAGATCGGAGTTTTGAACGTGTCGCAGTCCGAAAGCTTGCCGCTCCTGTAGCCGCGCGCCAGCCAGGTCTGCCGCTGCTGCGAGGTGCCATGATTGAAGCTTTCCGGCACGACATAGCCCTGCATCTTCTTCTGCATCGTGTCGTCGCCGATCTGCTGGGCGGCGTTCAGCGCCTCGTCCATGTCGCCCTGCTCCAGGATTCCCTTCTGCCCGGTGAAATGCGCCCAGACGCCGGCGAAGCAATCGGCCTGAAGCTCGACCTGCACCGACATGTGGTTGGCCTCGGCCTCGCCCATTTGCTGCCGCATCTGATTGAACTTGGGCAGGATACCGGTGATGTTCTGCACATGGTGACCGACCTCATGCGCGATCACATAGGCCTGGGCGAAATCGCCCGAGGCGCCGAATTGCTGGTCGAGTTGCTGGAAGAAAGTGGTGTCGAGATAGACCTTGCGGTCGCCGGGGCAGTAAAACGGGCCGGCCGCGGAAGAGGCGAAGCCGCAAGCCGAACGGATTTGCCCGCTGAACAGAACCAGTTTGGGGTCTTCGTAGGTGAGGCCCTCGGCCTTGAAAAGGCCGGTCCAGGTCTCCTCGGTCTCGGCCAGCACCGTCGAGACGAACTGCTTCATCTCGTCGGAGGCCGGCGCGCCGGTGCCACCGCCCTGTTCTCCGCTGTTGTCGGTGATCTGATCGCCGCCCGGCAGCAAGCCGCCACCGCCGCCGGCCAGGATCTGCAGAGGGTCGATGCCAATGGCCTTCAGCCCGAAATAGAGGATCACGAGAATGATGATGGTCGACAGCGACATCCCACCGCCGGAGCGGCCGCCGACCGGGATGCGGAACCGACCGGGGCCGCCGCCCGGCAGGTTGAACCCGCCGCCCTGGCCGCGTCGGTCCTCGACATTGTCACTTTGACGACGACCCTTCCAGAGCATGGCAACTCTCCGCGACGCGCGTATCGGTAACCTGCCGATCTCATGGCCCGATCCGACCCAACAAACAAATTATCTCAATGGTTGCGCCAAGTCACAGTATTTTTCGCATGAAGGGCCGCCGGCTCTGGGGTGGATCGATGCACGACACCCGCGGCTGAGAAGCCTGCCGGCGCCTTTTTTGGTCCGTACTTGGCGTTACGCTCAGATCTTCTGCTTGGTACCCGCGCTCTTGCCGTCCGAGCTCTTCGAGCGCTCCTCGAAGCGGGCCTCACCCTTCTTGAGCGGGCGTCCAGTATCCGCTTCGGTCTTGCGTTCGTCCTTCGCCGCAGCCTGCTTCAATCCCTTGGCCGCTTGCTTGCCCTTCGCTGTCGGTGCCTGTTCAACGCCCATGGTATCCTCCTCGGTCTCGCTCCAATCGCGTAGCACGATCTCAAACGCAGCGGCAACGCGGCGGTTCCGGCAGGACTGTCGGCAATGGCGGTAGACTTAGCGTGTCGCCATCATTGCGTTGCGAAACGCTTCTAGCGTCTCGGCGCCGACATGGTGCTCGATGCCCTCGGCATCGACGCGACAAATCGGCAGTCTGCGCTATCTTGATGCCATGACCGATCTCGCCGATGTGCGCCGCTTTTATGCGCGACTGATGGCTGCCAATGCAGGTTGGGCCGATCCACGTCTCGAAGCAGCTTTCGCCGCGGTGTCGCGCGAAGCCTTTCTCGGGCCTGGGCCGTGGACGGTCGTCGCCGGCAACGGCAAGGTTGAAACGCCGAGTGCCGATCCTGTTCACGTCTATCAGAACGTGCTGGTGTCGCTCGACGCCGACAAGGGCATCAACAATGGCGAGCCGTTCCTGCACGCCATGTGGATCGGCAAAGTGGCGCCAAAACCCGGCGAGACGGTTACCCATGTCGGCGCCGGCACCGGCTACTACACAGCTCTGCTGGCACAGCTGGTTTCGCCGGGCGAAGTCGCCGCCTTCGAACTGGAATCCAGTCTCGCCGACCGCGCGAGAAAGAATCTCGAAGCCTATGGCAATGTGACCGTCATCCATGGCGATGCGGTCATCGGCAGCCTGCCACCGTCCGACATCATCTATGTCAATGCCGGCGTCGCAGCACCCCCGGCCGAGTGGCTGAAGGCGCTGAAGCCGGGCGCCCGCATGGTCTTTCCGTGGCGCCCGGCCGAGCGCGTTGGCCTTGCGGTGATGGTGACCCGCACCCAACAGGGTTTTGCCTGCGACCCGTTCATGCGGTCATGGTTCATCCCTTGCATCGGTGCCTCGGCAGCAACACCCGCAACGAAATTCCCCAATCGCGACAAGGCGGCACGCAGCCGCTCGATCTGGCTGACGGCCGACAAGGCACCGGACCGCACCGCCATTGCCGTCATCGGCGACGTCTGGTTCTCGTCGCAAGATGTTGGCGGCAGGCGGTCGCAATGACGTCGCCGAGGCGAGGCATCCGATGCTTGCCCGTCGCCGGCTGGAGCGCTGGAAGTTTTTTCCGGCCCTGTCGGACAGACGTCCGCTCGCACGTCCTTTGGCCGAAATCCGGCACCGACGGCACGGATAATGAAAAGGGAGAATCCAATGAGGAAGATCATCACTGCGACATTCGTCAGCCTCGACGGCGTCATGCAGGCGCCTGGCGGGCCGGAAGAAGACCCGGTCGGCGGCTTCGAATTCGGTGGCTGGACGTTCCATTACTGGGACGACGTCGGGGGCGCCTTTATCGGTGAGATCTTCGCAAAACCCTTCGCGCTGCTCCTCGGCCGCAAGACCTACGACATCTTCGCCGCGCATTGGCCGTACCAGAAGAGCGGTCCGATCGCCGACAGCTTCAACGCCGCCACCAAATATGTGGCCACCCACCGGCCCGATAGGCTGTCGTGGCAAAACAGCCAGTCGCTGGGCGACGACGTCGTGGCCGCACTGCGCCAGCTCAAGCAGGAGGACGGCCCCGACCTGCTCGTCCAGGGTTCGAGCGAACTGATCCAGACCTTGCTCGCCAACGACCTTATCGATGAGATCAGCCTGCTGACCTTCCCGCTGGTGCTGGGCAAGGGCAAGCGGCTGTTTGGCAGCGGCGCAATCCCGGCGGCTTTCAAGCTGAACCGCTCACAGGCATCGACCACCGGCGTCATTATGGCGACCTACCAACGCGCCGGTGAGATCAAGACTGGATCCTTCGCCCAGGAACAGCCGTCCGAAGCCGAGATCGAGAGACGCCGAACCTGGAAATAGACGACCGCACAAGCGCGCACCGCGTTAACAACAGGGATGGCCGAGCACCGGCTGTCCCCTTGCTATTTTGCCGATCACGCCGCCTGTTGCCGCCGGGCCAGTCCGTCGCGGATACACGCGGCAAATTCCCGCGCCGCCGGCCCGACCCCATGCTTCGGCAGATGCAAATTGATCGAGAAATTTGGCAAGGCCGGCAGCTCCGGATCGGCGGCCAGAATATCAAGGTCGGCCGGCACCGTGGAGGCCAGCCAGGTCGTGACGGCCAGATCCGAACGCACAGTCGCCGTCGTCGCGTCGAGGTTGCCGTTCTCGAACACGGTCCGCCATTCCAGCCCGTGCTCGTTGAGCGCCGCCAGCACCGCAGGGCGGAAGGCACAGGTGTCGGCCACCATCGAAACCGGCAAGGGCCGCTTGCGGCGGGCTATGCCGCCTTTGGCGCCGACCCAGACCAGCCGGTCGATGGCGAGACATTCGCCGGCGGACGGACCGACCGGTTCCTCGATTACGGCAAGGTCTATCGTGCCAGCTGCCAATGCCGCCGCAAGCTCCGGCGACGAGGCGCAGACCAGCGAAATCTCGACCTGCGGAAAGGTCTCAGCATAGGTCTTCAGCACCGGCGCAAGCATGGTGCCAACCAGATCATACGGCACGCCGAGCCGCACCTCACCCGCGACCGCGCTGATCGCCATCTCGGCCCAGATCTCGTCATTCAGGGAGAGCAGGCGCTTGCCCTTACCGAACAGTCGCTCCCCGGAACGGGTCAGTCTCAGGCCGCGCCGGTCGCGCTCGAAGAGGCTGCAGCCGAGAACCTCCTCCAGCCGCTTGATCTGCTGGCTGACGGCGCCCTGCGTCAGGTGCAGCGCGTTCGCCGCCGCCGTCATGCTGGCCGTGTCGGCGACGGTGACGAAGGTCCGGATCAGGGCCGTGTCGAGATTGCGGATCATAGTTGCATTATATTCTCTAATGCCAACCATGACAAACATTGCATTTACTGATGCACGCTCATGCTTAGCATGCTGGTTCCCAACAGAGGAAACAGCATGCTTGAGGCCATCCTTCCGCTCGTCCTGTTTGCGCTGGTCTCGACCTCCACGCCCGGCATGGCCACGACCTTGTCGACAGCGTCCGGGGCACAGTTCGGCTTTCGCCGCTCGGTTCCGCTGATGGCCGGCAGTGCGGCCGGCCTAGCCACGGTGGCTGCGGCAGGTGCGGCCGGGCTCGCCGGCCTGTTGGCAGCCGCTCCGTCCCTGCAGCTGGCGATGAAGATAGCCGGATCACTCTATCTGATCTGGCTCGCATGGAAGATCGGCCGCAGCGGTCCACCCAATCTGGACGTGTCCATGTCCAAGCCGAACAGCTTTTTCGGTGGCGCGGGCCTGCAATGGATGAACCCCAAGGGTTGGGCCATGGGTCTGGGAGCGGCGGCATCCTTTACCGCCCTCGCCAACGGACCGCTGCAGCTCGCCTTTCTGCTCGGCACGGTCTTCGGCCTGGCAGCCGCGCTGTCACTGTCGGCGTGGTGCGTGGCGGGCACGCTGCTCGCGCGGTTGCTCAGAACCGAGCGGCAGTGGCGCGTGCTCAACGCCGTGCTTGGGCTGCTGCTGGCCGCCTCGATCATTCCGATGTGGCAGCCAGCATAGATGCTGATGTTCAGGCGGCGTAGCCCAGCAGCGTTTCGAAGACATAGTCGACAAGGAGCAGGCGGCAAGCCTGCGCGCGGCGCTGGATGACATCGCCGCGCTGGATTTTGGTATACCGCCGGCAGCGCCCCTGAGGTCTCGGACGGCCGGCGGTAGCCACACTTACTCCGCCGGCATGGCAATCGCCCGCGCCGCCCGGTGGCTGGCCAGCATGACGCCAAGACCCAGGATCGGGAACACTGCTGCGACCAGGCCGAGATCGGCTGGCGCGCCATAGCGCAGCACCGCGCCACCGACGACGGCGCCCAGCGCCACGCCGAGATAGAGCGCCGACCCGTTGAGCGACAGCACGATGGGCGCGGCGTCGGGCGCCAGCCTGATGATGCGGCTGGCCTGCGCCGGAGGGAAGGCCCAGCCGACGATGCCCCACGGCACCATCATGGCCATCAGCGCCGGCCCGGCGATGCTGTGCGGCAGGAAGGCCGGGATGACCGAAAGCATGACCAGCATGACCGCACTCAGCGCCAGCGACCAGCTGACGGTGCGCGTCGCGCCGAAGCGATCGGCAGCCTGCCCGCCGGCGATGTTGCCGATAACGGCGCCGACGCCGAAGGCAAGCAGCATGCCGGGCAGCGCGATCGGGCTCAAGCCGCCGCCTTCGATGGCTAGCGGCGCGACAAAGGCAAAGACCGTGAAGGCGCCGGTGAGCGCCAGCAGCGTGGTCAGCAGGATCGATGGCACGCCGGGGCGAAGGATTGCGGCCAGCCGCTGCCTGAGCGGCAGCTTGGTGCCGACAATGCCGCGCGGCAGCCGGTACCACAGGATTGCGCCGGCCAGTGCGCCGAGCCCGGCGATGGCAAAGAACGTGCCGCGCCAGCCGGCAACGGTCGCGACAAGCGCGCCGAGCGGTGCGCCGACCGCCACCGCCACCGTAGTGCCGCCGACAACGACGGCAATGGCGCGGGCGCGGTGATGATCATCGACAAGCGCCACGGCCGTCCCCTGCGCCGTCGCCGCAAACAGGCCGGACGACAGCGCCATGACGATGCGCGCGATCAGCAGCAATTCGAAAGAGGAACTCAGCGCCGCCGCCAGATTGCCCAGCACGAAAAACACCAGTGTCCATAAGATGACGCGCCGCCGGTCCCATTCGCCGGTCAGCGTCGCCAGGATCGGCGTGCCGAGCGCATAGGCGAGCGCAAAGGCGGTGATCAGCGCGCCGGCGAGTGGAACGGAGATGGCGGCATCGGCCGCGATGTCGGGCAACAGGCTTGAAATGACGAAACCTTCGGTCGCGATCGTGAAAGACCCGAGCGCAAGCCAGATGAGGCGCTTGTCCATAGCGGCAAATCCTTAGTTCAAAAGTTATTGAACAATTGTACATAATGGGGCATGGTGTCAATGAAGCCACCCGAGAATAGCGGAACTCTCCTGACAGCTCTATGTCAGGACAAGGTGGCAGGAGGTAGAAACTGCGTGCATCCGCCAAGGAGGAGATGCGTTGAAATCGGTCCTGATTGCGCTTAGTTCTCCGGCATGACACTGCCCCACCCCGCCGCCGACCAAATCAGCCTGTCGAACGTTCTTGCCGTGCTCGGCGATCCCACCCGGCTGGCCATTGTGCGCTATCTCGCCAGCAAGGAAGGCGTGCCGCTGAATTGCAGCCAGTTCCTCGATCTCGGTTCGAAGACCAACCTCAGCTACCATCTGGCCAAATTGCGCGAGGCCGGTGTCACCCGCACCGAGGTGGTCGGCACCAGCCGGCTGATCACGCTGCGCCGCGACGATCTCGATGCCCGCTTTCCGGGGCTGCTCGATAGCGTCATTGCCGCTGCCGTCGATGACCCAGCTCTGCCCGCGGTAGGCGCCTCCGAGATCGAAGTCCGCGCCTGAAGCCGTAACTCGCCCCTGTAACAGGCAGGGCAACCGCGTTTGTATTCTTGCGAAGGTGGCCCCCCACCCTAACCC